>JALTMC010000392.1 GCA_027005175.1 Myxococcales bacterium | reverse complement strand
CCCAGAGGGTCATCTGTGCAAAGAGGGAAAGTGCCTGGCAGATCCATGCTACAACATCACCTGCCCCCCAGGAAAAGCCTGCAAGGATGGACGCTGTCAACATGATCCTTGCAACAACATTAAGTGCCCAGGCACGCAGGTCTGTGTCCAAGGACAATGCACGAAGGCCCCTACAACGCCAGAACCAGGTCCTGAGGAAAGAGGCAATAGGGAGCCAATATCCGACGGCGGAGACCGTCAGGACAAACCCGACAACCCCGATGAAGTTCTGCAACCCAAAGAGGCCACAACTCTGGGAGACAAGAAAACTGGCAGCAACACAGCCTCTACCGAACAAGATCCCCCACGCTATGCACCGGGATGCGGCTGCAAACAGTCCAATGTTCCACCACCACTCTTCTGGATTCTTGCATTCCTCAGTCTAGCTCTCATCACACGGCGTCGTAAAAGCTCTGTATAATACCGCCGTCAACCCCACAGACAACAAGCTCTATCTTGTTGACCGTAAGTCCAACAGAATCCTCCGTATCGACCCCAAGTAAAGTTCTATCCCCTCCTACAATCGTGTGATACGGGAAATTTTGACTCACCGGATTTGATAGAAGCTACTCTTGGCTACACTCTGGATATTGTAAGACACGCGAGCGTTTTTGCTGCATCAAACCTTGCCGAAGAAACGCATCCCAAAACACCCACTTTCCGCATTTCTTTCCCTTATCGTAATGACCTTGAAGCTTGATCGGTGTCAACTGACCTCGGTTGTACCGCAGCACATAAGGTCCATGCAGTAGGTTGTTTTTATAACGATAAGACGTAACTTGTCGCCCCATGATGTTGTAGAATGCGAATGTCCCATGCTTCTTTCCATTCCGATAAGTCCCCTCCCATTTGCGCTTTCCATTGACGTACCACTCCAACCATCTGCCATGCTTCTTTCCCTTGCGCCATTCTCCGGCTCTAGCCCATTTTCCCCCCTTATAACAGGCCCACTCGGGCCCAGAAGCAGGAACAGACAAAGATTGTCGGGGCACACAATGTTTCGGTCGCTCAGAAAAGAGAAAGCTCCGGATCTTCTCATTCATTTGAAAAGTGAATACAACAACAGCTAGAATTCCTAACAGAACAGGCCAGGCTTCAGCAGGCAAGAAAAAGAGAAAAGAATCCTCTTCCCTCAGCAAACAAAAACTAGCCCTCACCATACGAATGGAAAAATACAAAAGAAAGACAGAGAAGGCCAGCTTTCCAAAAGTCACAAGCCATGCAGGCATCAAGCCAGTGGCCTCAAGGGGAGGACTTGCCCCCATCACCCCCGAGATGACATGCCATAACAGCCAGCCACCACCCAGAAAAGCCAAAATCCCAACAGTGAGTACAAGAAACCCGTTCAATCTATACATCGTGTAGGCTATCCGCTAGGAAAAGGAGAAGCAAAAGCAGACAGCTAATACTCCTCTTCAAACTTCATTGACACTCTCTATCTCTGTGAACAAGATACCACAGTACCATCCCAGCACAAGAAAAGAGAGACGACGACCCCAAGAGTACAGAAAAGAGCGATTTCGAACTTCAAAGACGTATCATCCAAGCACCGTCTCCTTGTTCGATGGCGAGAATGAAACCCCTGACAGCGGTTCTTTGCTGTTTTCCATGAAAGCTGTAAAAGACAGCGTAGATGACAACACTCTCATACTCCGTTCCTACCCAAGGTTCATAAAACACATTGACAGAATGTACCAAGACAAGGATGATGACCATGGATTTGGACGAACCAAAAATCCCTTTTGAGAGTTCATCTTCCACGCTCAACCTCAGGCGAGACACAATGCAGATTCCTTTATTTTCAGATCAATGGCACCACACTATCGACCCAGAGATTCAACCTTTTCGTGAACAGCTACTCAAATGGGTGGGTAATAAACAGCGATTTGCCCATGAAATTATAGGCTATTTCCCAAAACAGTTTGGTGTCTACTTTGAACCTTTTCTCGGCAGTGGGGCTGTGGTTGCAACCCTCCAACCCACCCGAGCCCAAGCCTCCGACATATCCTTCCCCCTGATCGAGATCTTTCAAACTCTGCAAAGAGACCCCGACACCTTGTGTCGTTGGTATACAGAGCGATGGGAACGCCTGAAGGCAGGAGACAAGAAGGCGATCTACCTCGCCATTCGCGACGAATTTAATGCATCACCCAATGCGGCCGATCTTCTATTTCTCAGCCGCTCCTGTTATGGAGGTGTCATTCGATACCGCCGTGGCGACGGGCATATCTCAACACCCATGGGTATCCACAACCCCATCTCTCCTGAGTCCTTTGAAAAAAGAGTTCGCGAATGGCATCGTCGAACACGATACGTTGACTTCTGTCACCTCTCCTACGTCGAGGCGATGGCACGTGCCCAAGCAGGCGACCTCGTCTACTGTGATCCTCCCTACCAACACAGTGAATCCATCTTGTATGGAGCCCAATCCTTCAGCCTTCAAGTCTTGCTCAACTCTATCGCAGAATGCAAAGAGCGAGGAGTCTATGTCGCCCTCAGCATCGATGGAACCAAACGCTCCGGCGACTTGATTTGTGATCTCCCCATCCCCGAAGGCCTCTTCCAACAAGAGGTCTTTGTCAATGTTGGCCGCTCCATGCTCAAACGCTTCAAAATGAAAGACAAAAGCCTAGAAGCCGATAACGTTACCGACCGACTCCTCTTAACCTACTGACCGACTCCTCTTAACCTACTGACCGACTCCTCTTAACCTACTGACCGACTCCTCTTAACCTACTGACCGACTCCTCTTAGCCTACTGACCGACTCCTCTTAGCCTACTGACTGACGACTTTTTCCGTAAGAAAGTATCAGTAAGCCACAAGCATTTACTTCGTGTGATGCAGGAACAAGCACTTACTTCGTGTAATGCTGTGATACAGGAACAAGCACTTACCTCGTGTGATGCTGTGATGCAGGAACAAGCACTTACTTCGTGTGATGCAGGAAGAGCATGATTTCGATGAGGCAGCACTCCCAAGCGCTTTGCGCTTGGGAGTTGTCAATTCGCTGGAGAGATCATCACGCGAAGCGGCTCGCTTTGTGCCTTCATCTCAGGCTGGTAATAAGGATACGCGGTGGAAGTTGAACTGGTGTAGTTACCGGGAATTTGAGCCTTCGCGAGGAGGTAAAGTCGGCGATTGGAGCGAGCGCGTATGCTTCGAAGATACAAGAGCACTTCACGAGGCCGAATCTGAAAGAAGTCAATGATTGCACGCTTTTGCAGAGCCTTTAAGTGCCATGTTTCAATGCTCAGTCCGGCAGGCAATCGTATGCGAAGCAGAGGCATCCAAACCGATCGTTTGGAGCGATTGGTCACAACGATTGGGATACGCACGGTTTGCCCCACTCGCAGCGTTCTACGGGCCAGAGACGTTTGCAATGCAAAGGGGCTGGCCGGGTGGCTACCAGGAATTCGAGAGTAATATTTCAACCACAACAAAAAAGGCAGATGTTTAAAACCCTCCATCCGTAGTTTGATTTGGTTCTTTCGGTGTTTGAGAGACCGAACCCACGCCCTTGATACAATGGGCAGCACCGCGTTTTGACTGTATCGAATCAGTTTGCTCTTCTTTTGATTAACCCAAACCTCGATACGGCCGGATGTTCCTTCAGGACGTGTTTTTTTATGATACGTTTGCAAAGCTCGTAGAGCTAAGACGGTCGATTGTGTCGAACCAAATCCTCTGTGATTTTGATGTTGTTCCAGCCACCGCATCGTGGGTTGTAGAATCACAGGCGGCGTATTGGTTTTAAGCAGGGCAATCATTGCTAACGCTGTGGTCTGAACATGGAGGTCACGCCCCCTCGAATGTGTCACCGAAGTTGTGGTTCCTTGGTAGCCTCCATCGCTTTGACGATGCTGCCATAAAAGTCGGCTCCAATGTGCTGTTTGTGGATGTTTTGCACCATATCGTTTCGCCCAAGCTTGCAGGGAAAGAGCCCACAAGTAGGGGTCACGAAGCTGATCGATATGCTTTTGCAACCACTTCAACTCCAACTGGATCTTTTTCACACCCGCTTCCGCAAGAGCATAGGTAATGAAGGCATTGGCCACCAATGAAAAATGCTTGGACCGATCCCAACGAGTCGAGCGAAGTTGGAATCCACCTTTTCCATTGCGACGAGACATCAACCACAGCACTGCACGTTGAATCAAAGAGACAGGTACAGGAAACACTTTTTTCAATGCAATCAATTGCAAAAGCCCATGCGCAGTGAGAACCTCGTCTGCCCTCCCGCCCCGATACCACGAGAACGCACCGGAAGGTAAGGAGAACTGTAAGATCCTCTGAAACCCTTTACGAAGATGCTTGTACCAACGTTGTCTATTTTGTGTATTGCTCCCACCACTTTGCTCAGAGAGCTTCATCAAAAGGATATAAGGATAGATCGCAGAAGCCACCTGCTCAAAGTTCCCTTGTGACAACAGAGTCATGGTATGCGCTGTGTGCAACAACTGACTCACAAATCGTGGCAAAAAGAGTACCTTGCCTGTGGTGGAGGTCGCTGTGAGATCGCGTGGTGCCCAAAGCGACATCAATTTAGGCTGGTGAGAAGACAAGACTCCCGACTGAACATGCAAGATGGGAAACCCACGAGGTAGAATGCGCAGCTCACGCGAGATCCGACTATACCAACGTTTGCCACGGATCACTACCGTAATACGAGCTTGCCCTATATGTGTTTTGACTCGCAGTGGAAAGAAGTGAGTCCGAACCCGCCCCGGTCCAATCCTCTCTTCTCCAGGCAACTTGGCTCCTTCCCAACGAAGGTGAGGTGATAACTCACTCCGCCAACGAACCGTAACAGAAGAGCGAGAGTTGTTGTGGAGAGAGACAGGAATCCCAAGCGCATCCCCCGAAGACACCTCTTCCGGTGCTTGCATTGTCAAATATACCTGCTTCTGTGTGACAATGCGTTTGCGACCAACACCAAGCTCCCCCCCCCCACACCAGAAACCCGCAC
>JALTMC010000391.1 GCA_027005175.1 Myxococcales bacterium | reverse complement strand
ATTACGCGGAGCTTACTCTTCTCTGGTTTGACTTCTTCGATCACACCATTGAAGTTCATAAAGGGTCCTTCGATGACTTTGACCTCTTCTCCCTGCTCAAACTCAACACGGGGTTTGGGTCGTTGAACGCCTTCTTCCATTTGGCGTGTAATCTTTCGGATCTCCATCTCTGGCACGGGGCTTGGGCGAGGACCCGTTCCCAAAAATCCTGTGATCTTGGGAGTTGTCTTCACCATATGCCAGGACTCATCCGTCATAATCATACGAACAAACATATAGCCCGGAAAGAACTTCCGTTCCGACGACTTCTTCTCACCCTTCTTGACTTCAACCACTTCTTCGGTGGGAATCAGGATCTCTTCTTCTAAGTCGCCAAACAACCCTTCCATCTCTGCGTCGTGGATACGCTGCTGAAGGCTGGCTTTGGCTCTTTTCTCGTAGCCAGAGTGGGTATGTACGACATACCATCTGAGAGAACGTTCTGTACTCATGATCCTTGCTCTGTCCCGAAGGGTTGATGCATGTTCACCCGACTGAACACAGCCGGGTGATTCTGGAAACTATTCTTGAATATTGTTGCGTTTACAGGATCAATCCCATGGCCCAGTCCCACAAAATATCGTAGAGAAAGAGGACCGCTGTGATTGCAAATGTTGCAACGATAACTACGATTGTGGCGGTTTGAGTTTCTGCACCAGTGGGCCATGTGACCTTGCGCATTTCTTCCACCACCTCGTGGGCTGCGTGGCGGAGAGAGTCGCGCCGCCAGCAGTACCAGCCGATCAACAGTGTGATGACGATCCCTGAGAGATGCGCCACCGTAAAGTTATTACCCAGTCCCAACAACTCTTTGTTGAGATCGTATACATTGATCTGCTTGCCCACATAATGGAATGTGGTGATAAGACCTTGGATCAGTACCCATGCAGTGATTAATCCTATCCCTACATATCCAAGTACTACCCAACGCGTATTCTTATCCATATCTGGGCCCTTTATCTTTCAAACATTCAAAACAAGAAATTCGCAAAACAGGCCAGGAGGGATTCGAACCCCCAACCTTCGGATTTGGAATCCGCCGCTCTACCGTTAGAGCTACTAGCCCAAAGAACAATGGAGAAAAGCGTCAAAAACCCCCTTGACGAAGCAAAAGACCCCTTACTATACACAAAAGGACAAAAGCTTCAAGGGGGATTTTATTCTTTGGTTCGAAAACCAGCAGGAAAGACGCTCTCCCACTTATGTTGTGGGCGGTTACCTCTCTGAAATCAGTCAGAGATTTCGGTAACAACACCTGCGCCAACAGTACGGCCACCTTCGCGAATGGCGAAGCGCAGTTCCGTCTCGATCGCAACATCCGTAATCAGAGATACATCCATGGTGATGTTGTCACCAGGCATCACCATCTCTACACCATCGGGAAGCTTGATCTGTCCGGTTACGTCTGTTGTTCTGAAGTAGAACTGGGGACGATAGCCTGTGAAGAAGGGCTTGTGACGGCCACCCTCATCCTTACCAAGGATATAAACCTCAGCTTTGAAGTTCTTGTGGGGGTGGATGCTGCCGGGCTTCGCGAGAACCTGACCGCGCTCTACTTCCTCACGTTTGATACCACGCAAGAGCAGACCGACGTTGTCACCAGCGCGACCTTCGTCGAGAAGTTTACGGAACATCTCAACACCTGTGCAGGTGGTCTCACGGGTTTCACCAAAACCGACGATCTCGATCTTCTCGCCAACTGTAATGATACCGCGCTCGATACGACCAGTTACAACGGTACCACGACCGGAGATGGTAAATACATCTTCGATGGGCATCAAGAAGGGCTTGTCGATGTCGCGCTCGGGCTCAGGAATGTAGCTGTCGAGAGCTTCTGTCAATGCAAAGATTGGCGCACAATCGGGATGGTCTGGGTTGTCCGCTGCTTCAAGTGCTTTCAGTGCACTACCCACAACAACGGGGAGGTCATCACCAGGATACTCATAGGTGGACAACAACTCTCGAATTTCCATCTCAACGAGTTCAAGGAGTTCTTCGTCGTCAACCATATCAGCTTTGTTCATGAACACAACGAGGTAAGGTACGTTGACCTGCTTGCTGAGGAGTACGTGCTCACGAGTTTGGGGCATGGGGCCATCCGCAGCGGAAACCACGAGGATCGCACCGTCCATCTGAGCAGCACCAGTGATCATGTTCTTGATGTAGTCGGCGTGTCCTGGGCAGTCAACGTGTGCGTAGTGACGATTCTCTGTTTCGTACTCCACGTGAGCTGTGTTAATGGTAACGCCGCGCTCGCGTTCTTCGGGAGCCTTATCAATGTCTTCAAACGCAACAGCGGTACCACCATTCTTGACCGCCATGATCTTGGTGATTGCTGCCGTTAGCGTCGTCTTGCCATGGTCAACGTGACCAATGGTTCCAACATTGACGTGCGGCTTATTTCTCTCAAATTTTTCCTTTGCCATTGTACTTTCGGCTCCATACAGAAGGTCATTAGAACAAAGTGAGTGAAATCACACGTAGAGGGACACCCGGGTGGTATCCCTCTACTTCTCTCATCTCATCTTTACGAACTTTGCAAGCTTTTTCGTTGTTTTACCTGAAACTTAGAAAGCAGACTCGTTAGTTCACTTTCTGAGAAAGCCTACGACCGGGGTTGAACCGGTGACCTCATCCTTACCAAGGATGCGCTCTACCTCCTGAGCTACGCAGGCACTTACATGAATGAGCGGGAAACGGGGTTCGAACCCGCGACATATAGCTTGGAAGGCTATCACTCTACCAGCTGAGTTATTCCCGCTTTGTGGAGGAGAGAGGATTCGAACCTCTGAAGTCGATGACGGCAGATTTACAGTCTGCTCCCTTTGGCCACTTGGGTACTCCTCCAAGAATGAATTCAGGTAAATGTCGTAAACGGTGTCTGCTTTACTAGTGAGCTGGCGACAGGAGTTGAACCCGCGACCACCTGATTACAAATCAGGAGCTCTACCAACTGAGCTACGCCAGCATATGATGGGTCGAATCGCTTCAACCGTTTACTTTCCAACTGTCAAAGAACAAAGTTTATCGGAGGCAAGTAACTACAGGATGAAGCTGAGACTGTCAAGTACTTTTTAAAACTTCCTTTCCCTCAACGCTCTAACATCTGGAACACTCACCGCTTTCTTTCTACGGGATAAGCCCATGTCAGGTTCAATCTCTCTTGTCCTTTTTTCAGAATGGCCTTATCCAGAACTAGGATTCTCTTGTTTCTTGCGGGTTTGGCGATGCCATTCATAGATCGCGATGGCTCCGCTTGCCGCAACATTCAGAGAGTCCCAACCGGGCACCATCGGTATGCGTAGTAAGGCATCGCACTGTTTTTGGACAGACGGTGGAAGGCCCTTTCCCTCGGTTCCCAACAAAAAGATCACTGGCATAGTGAGATCGAACTGATCGATCTCTGTGGTCCCTTCTCCTGCCAAACCGATCAGCCACCAACCTGCCTCTTTCATTTGTCGCATGGCTTGTGTCACATTCCGCACTCGGGCGATCGGCATACTGCTTGCCGCTCCCGCAGAGACCTTGCGAACCGTCGCTGTGACACCACATCCCTCTCGTTGTGTGATGATCATTCCTGAGATCCCAAATGCTTTGGATGAGCGCAACAAGGCCCCTAGATTTCCGGGATCCTGAAGACCAACAGCAAATACGATCGCTCGTTGCCCTGGAGCAACAAGGAGATCATCCAACTCTACATAAGGAAAGTCTCGAACCTTGATGCCCACACCCTGAAAGTTCACATCTCCCAACAGTCGTTGCAAAAACGTTCGTGGCCGAAACTTTACCAACAATCCTTGTTCCTGCGCTTCTTGCGCCATGCGTGCAAGCTTTCCTTTGGCACCCTCCATCACAATGATCTCGTCGATCGCCTGGACCTGAGAGCGCAACATCTCCTCCAAGGTATGCAAGCCGTACGCCCAATCATTGGCCACTGTTTCGGATACCTGCTCTTCTCGTGGCGAACGTCTGCCTTGTGCATGTCGTGCTCGTCCCGAAGAGGAGTTGTTGGTTCGAGATCGTGTTGGACCGGGATCGCTGCCTTGTGACCGCCGAGCGCCTCTTTCGAAGGGACTCTCTTTCACTCCCAATGGAGACGAGCTTCGCTGGGAAGGCGAGGTCTTTTTTGTTGCTTGCCCGGAAGGGCGGCTTCGCTTTGTTGTCTTGCGTCCTTGTGATGGACGTCTTGATCTGGCCATTCGGTTTGCTTCGCTCCTGTTCCTCTATTTCTTGAACTTGTGGCGGGCCGCCGGAGATCGACGTCGTTTGGTGGGAGTTTGTGCCGTTATCTTTGTGATGGACTTGCCTACGACTTTAATCAAAAAAGGTCGGCCATACCACGTGGATCCCAGACGTTTGTGGGCTTTTTGATAGATCCTTTGAGCCTCTTTTTTTTGACCCATTCTCTCTAAAATCTGGCCGTGCAGTAGATAAGAACGGGCCAGCCATTGGTGTCGCCTCTCCTGGGACTCCAGCTCTTGTAACACAGAGATACTTCGTTTGTGCTGTTTGATCTGATGGAAGTACTGTGCCCGATAGTATCGGCACTCCATCTTTTGTGTGGGCTTTTTGAGAAGCTGCCATCGTGTGTCCAAGCCCGATCGAGAAAAGAATATCACGGCCTGTTGGTCTTGTGGAAATAAGCGCAGTAGGAAGCTGGCCCATTCCAAATGCTGACGACAGGTAAACATTTGTGGGTATACGGAGATAATAGGGGCACGTTTGGAGAAGTACGAGCCCAAAAACTTTTGCAAGGTCCATTTGCGCCGCGCGATATGTGTGCGTTGTTTTACTATGCGATACATCTCTGCATAAAAGTCGAGAACAACACGGTTTTTCTTTCGTGACGCCAAGTGCAATCGCTGGTAGTAACAAGCGGGGTAAAGTGGAGCGATAGACATGCATCTCTCCACATAAGGCAAAGCCTTTTTGTAAGCCTTGAGAGCGATATAGCTGTTGGCTATTTCTTCCAAATGTTCACGCGACGGTTTTCCATACTGTAGAGCCCATCGATAGTGTCGGATGGCCTGATAATGCTCTTCCAACGCATGATAGGTCCCACCAAGCATATACAGCACTGAAGCATGCTTGTGCCGCAGTGATAACGCTGCCCGGAGGGTGTTTCGGGCCTGTTTGTACTTGCGCCTCTCGAAAAAACGTTGTCCAGCCTGCCATAACTTCTGAAACCGCTTGTTGGCCTCTTCTGGCTTCATTTTTGTCTTAAAGTGGATGGGAGGTTGCCATGTCTTGGTATGAACTCGAAGCTTGATCGCATCGAGCCACAGCTTGCCTTCCGAGGAGGGAAGTACCTCGATCCGAACATAGTGTGAGACAGGAAGGGGAGTGCCATTGATATCAAAACTGCGTGTGCTGGATGCGAGCCCAATGAGAGTCCAGGGTCCACTCTTCCGATCTCCAAGAAAGACTCGAAACTTGCTTTGGTGTGCCAATCGCTTGGGTACATATACAGTTAATGCTTCACTGTATCCTGTATAGGTGGGGATGTTGAGGGCCAAGACAAGGCTATCTCCCGGTCCAAGGGGAACGGCACGTCCGTCCGATTGACCCGATAAGAGCGTCAGGGGCTGCGTCTTGGGGGCGATGACTTGTTTTACAAATCGGTCTCGTCGGGAGGATATCTTGAAGAGGAAACAACTCGACGAAAAGAGACAGAGGAAAGCCCCCGCCGTCCACAACATGATTGTTCGTTTCATTCTTTTCAGTTCTTAGGGGGAGTGCGGAGGATTGGAACAGAGGAGTGGCGAATTCTGCTTCGTTTCCACAAATCTTGCTGGCAGTCTGCTTCTTATTGTGGCTCCATCCCTCCTGGGAATCTTTTGACCCTTTCGATCACTCTTTCACGGATAGGACCAGTAGGGGGCTTTATTCCACGATTAGGACCAGTAGGGGGCTTTTTTCCACGAATAGGATCGCTAGGCCTTGTTTCACGGATAGGATCGCTGGGCTTTGTTTGGGTTGCCGTGCTGGAGAAGGCTACGATCTCACCCGGTATGATCTCGCCACTGGTGCGGTCAACACGTGCTTTAAATAGAAAGGTTTTTAGCTTTTTGTTGCAGTCGAGGTCACCTCTCGCTCGGATTGTATATGTGGCAGAGCGACCTGAGTTCCTCGTAACATAGCCATATTGAAAGTAATGCGATCGAGACAACGAAAACTTCAGGTCGAACCAGGGCTCGTTCAACCGATCTTTGAACCAGCGTTTGGAGTTCTTGGCATACAGAGGACTCCCCTTAATATCCTGACAAGGAGTGACATTTGGCATGGTGGCATAACCATCAACCTTGTTCCTGCTATTCCTGGAGGATGGAAACTGAGGAGGAACAACAATACCTTTGCTATCGACCCGCTCTTGGTTAAAGAAGAGCTTGGCACCCTGCGCTATGGCCATAATATTTGTAGGAGCTTCCGCTTCACGGCTTCTATGAATAAAGCCTCGAATGCTTGGAATCGCAACAGAAGAAAGAACGCCAATAATCACCACCACAGTCATGAGCTCCATCAAAGTAAAACCACTTTGATGATTCAATTTTCTTCTTCGAGAAGAGCTTCGTTGGGAGGGGTTTTGCAACATGGTCATCTCCTTTGTCCAGGCGTAATGATCTTTAACTCCAAAAAGAGACTATCACAATATATGAAAAAGTCCAATAGCCTCAAGATGTTCTGAGAACATATGTCTCTGAAGGAACAGGGGCGTCTTTGGAGTGGTGCTCCAAGAAAAATGGGCGATCTGTAAGGAGTATCGGTCGATTCAGAGGACAAGGACAATCAAAAGGAGACTGTTTTGAGAGGATAAGAAAGCCAAAAGGAGACTGTTTTGAGAGGACAAGGGAAATCAAAAGGAAGCCACTTTGGGAGGATCGGGTGAGATTGGCGTAGGGGTTCTTGGGAGAGTCCGATGTTGTGCTATTCGCCTTGGTTACTCACAATTAATGAGTTCGTGACAATCTCACCTGTTGCTAGATCAATGGAGCCTCGGAAGAAGAATGTGCTTTTGCTTGTGTCACAGTCCATATCTGCGATGGCGCGTACTGTGTAAACTGCATCTTTGCCAGAGTTACTTGCTTTGTACTGGTACTGGAAGAAGTGAGATGTTGCAATCGCAAACTTCAGGTTGGTCCATGGCTCTGTGGTATGATTGGCGTGCCACCGGGCGGGGTTTGCGAGGTACCGGGGGCTTCCTACAATTTCCTTACAAGGAGTGATGTTGGGCATCGTCGCATATCCGCTGTTCAAATTGGTGCTGGTGGAGGATGGAGGAAATTGGGGTGGTGAAACCACTCCCGTCTTTAAGTTCATATGCTCATCGTTGTAGTATCCTCGCGCACCACGAGCAAGTGCTGCGAGATTGGTTGGAGCCTCTGACTCACGACTCTTGGTGATAAAGCGGCGCAAGCTGGGCACTGCCACCGCAGAAAGTACACCAATAATGACCACAACTGCCATTAACTCCATCAACGTAAAACCGGCCTGCTCTCGCCGACAGCCTGATCGCATAGACCTTCTTTTTAAAACAGGCCGCGCACAAACTTGGGAACTTTGCTGCATAACGACGGACTCCTTCCTCTAGAGACACATTTTCCTATCCGTAACTTATCATACCTTTGTGAAAAAATGAAATCACCCCTAGCTTCTTACAAACGACACTCTCCTGGAAAACCTTTGACCTTTGACCTTTGACTCATTTGACCTTCGAGACAACAGCATAGCCGTATTTTTGTTCGAGGGCTTGACGAAGGACCCAGTGGAATTTGGGATGTCGAGGAGTTAAGGTTTTGCCTTTGTAACGCAGTCCATTCCGCAAAAGACGTTGAAGCTGAAGCCGAAGCGTACGACAAAAGGAGTGTAGGGCGCATCGGTAACGAAGTCTTCCTTGGTGTATCAAGATGTGTCCTCGCCAACGTCGAAGTAGGCCATGTCGGTCCAGACTGTGGCGATGGATTGTCAACTGGACTGTAAGTCCCTTGTCTTTGTCAGAAGCAAGAGGGCGTACTTTTACGTTGTGACGTCCTTGGGCTTGTAGTACTGGCACGCGCATCCTTCGAACTGCAGGTGCTTGTAACTTGATACGTTTCACACGCTGTGGCGGACGTGGTGGGAGCCGACGTCGCTTCAACCTTTTCCTCTTTCGATGGACACGCTTCTTGCGAACCTTGAGCCCGCGAATAGCATCGCGGCGAAATATCGGCAATGTTCCGGTCTTGGATCGCTTTCGTACTCGTAACATTGGAATTTGAGGCAGCTTGAAGGTCTTCTTTTTTGGAATCACTCGTCTCTTTTGGGTCTTCTTCTTCGACTTGCGTTGTACTGGTGCAGCCCAGACTTCTCCAGCCAGAACGATACAAAAGAAACTGACAAAGCCGATCTTCCACATAGATACTCCAAGAGGATCTTTAAGAAAATGGGAACAAGTATTCTGAATATCTTGTATCTTTTGCATTGTATCCTTCGATCGTTTTCGCAGTGTTGCTGGCATATCTCAGATGGTTTTGCATTGTATCTTTCGAACGTTTCCACAGTGTTGCTGGCATGACTCAGGTGGAGCTGCTTATGAATTGCGCCCTCCCTCAATCAAGGTGGGGTGAAACATCGACTTGTAGGTAGAATCGGATCGGGTAGGGGAGGATGTCAAGGGTTGGGTTTTATTTGACCCATACTTCGAGTGCGCTGTCCATGGGGCAGGTGCGGCTGTCGTAGTAGGTGCAATAACCACCGGGGTGAAGGCTGTTGCCACGTTCGCCATTGGAGACAGGACTCACATGGATTCCTCCCCAGTTGGCACCAAGTAACAGATAGCGAATTTGCCCACTATTGAATCCACCGCCTCCAACATACCAGCGTGACAAGGTGCCGGGGTGACCACTGTTCTGGTACGTTGTGTTGTTGGGGCCAAGCTGTGTACTTTGCAGGCAAATATGACCTTTGGCGTAATTGACGAGTGAGTTGAATACGCATCCGGCGCGATGGAAGGAAACACCCTGTCGTTTGAGAAATCCTGTGGCGCGTATCACAACCCTCATGTTGTTGAGGACTGTATTGCTGCGCAATGCATTGATCTCTACATCTGTGAGTTTGTTTCTCATTAAAGCGTTGATAGTCATGGGAAGAGGTCCAACAGGTCCGTTTTCTTTGAGGACTCCATTTTCAACGGTACGGGCTCGATTGGTGGCCTTAAACACCAGCGCCCAACCACCGCCATCTGTTGTCATATCGCAGTAAACGGGCAACAACTTCTTCCCAATGGTGACGGTGTAGACGCCATCTTTGGCGTTGCGATACTTGGTCTTAATGGCCTGACAGTTGGCTCCTGTACGCAGTGTGCATTTGCCATTCACACAGAGTTGATCTGCACAATCACTCGTTTTGATACAAGTCTTCCCTGTCTTGCAAGGTGCGCAGCTACCACCACAATCGACGTCGGTTTCGTTCGAATTCTTCATTTGGTCACCACAGGTTTGTCCATATACCTTCGTTTTGAACTTTGTCCAAACCCACCCGGAATAATAAGCACCAGCCCAATTACCTCCATTGAGCCAGAATCCGGAGTTCGGGCCACCACAACACCATCGTTGTATACAGAGGTGGTGACGATTGGTGTGTCCTGTGGGAGAACCTAAGCCAAGGCAGAGGGAGTGACGGCTGAAGGTGGCAGAACCCCATCCTTGTTTGTCGGGATCGGTCCATTTGTCTTTCACTCGAACCTGACAGATATCGATCGATTTGTCCTCCACTGTGGTATAGGGGAGGCCTGTCCAATGTAGCTCCTTGCCATCGCTGGTTTGTATGCGAAAGTGATCTCCCAACAGACCGATCATCGCGCGAGGCAACTTGGCCACCGTATTGAGTGTATTGGTAGACAACGCAGTTGTGTTGTAGCCAGCATCCGTTCGATCGCTGGTGTTGGCCTTGTTGCTTTTGTGAATTAACGTCCAGCCCCCACCATCAGAGATCATATCGCAGTACACTTTGAATGGCTTGATCGGGCCGGTCGGGCCATCTGGATCGATGGTATAGGTGCCGTTGCTTTTGTTTCCAGCCGCCAACAACGTTTGGCAGTTTGTATTCCCCGCAACCAAAGGACGGTCATACGACACATAAATGACAGAGTCTTTAATGACTCCCTCTTCTCCCAGTGTGCGGACGTTGTGGAGTTTTTTACAGCCCATGGTCAAAGTCTGCATCGACGCAGAGATCTGACTCTTGGATTGAATGAGAAGCTTGAGTGTGGCCACGGTCTCTGAGGATGCAACATCCAGATTGAGCTTTGTTCCTATGGGAAGAATCACTACGATGTTTCGATCACTACATCGATTGTTTGTACATTGAAGCCCAGAGCTACAGTCACTCTGCTTGGTGCAGTTTCCTTGAATGCAAACTCCTCCAATGCAGGAGAAGGTGCTGCCGCCACAGTCCGCTGAGTTGGTGCAGGATGAGCAGGTATTGCTCTTGCAGATCTTTCCTTGAGTACAGTCTTTGTTGGCGCGACAGTCTCCCTTTTTGCAGCCACCACGGATACAAAGTTGTCCGGTCCCACAGTCCGTGTCGCCTGCACATGCAGTGCAGGTGTTGTTCTTGCAGATCTTACCTCCTGAGCAGTCGGATGCTGTGCGACAATCCGCTTTCTTACAGATGCTGCCAATGCAGAGTTGTCCGGTGTTACACTCTCTATCTTTGGTGCATACACTGCATTGGTTGTTGGTACATACTAGGCCCCCTGAACAGTCACTGTTTTTGGAACAGTTGCCTGCCTTGCAAGCACCTTGTATGCAGAATTGACCGGCAGGACAGTCACTGGTTTGCGTACATGTAGAGCAGGTGTTGTTTTTACAGACCTTTCCTCCCGTGCAGTCGTTGTTTGTGCGGCAGTTCCCGGACTTACAGCGACCGCTGAGGCAGAGATTTCCGCTGCCACAGTCGGTGTCATTCGCACAGCTACAGCATTGACCCTTTTTGCATACATTGCCTCCGCTGCAGTCGTTGTTGCTTTGGCAAGTGGCTTTGCGACAAACACAGTCATTAAACTGAAGGCAGTTGGCTGGTAAGCAAGCACTCGGGCGTTGGCAAAGAAGTCCTGCTCCACAGTCCGTGTCGCTTGCACAGGAAGAACAGGTGTTGTTCTTGCAGACCTTGCCTGTTGGGCAATCTCCGGTAACGCGACAGGTTCCAGGTTTACAGAGACCTGAAAGACATAGTTTTCCTGTCCCACATTCTTTGTCATTCGCGCAGGTTGAACAGGTATTGTTGAGGCATAATTTGCCAACGGTGCAGTCCGTAATGATGCGGCAATCCCCTTTTTTGCAAGTGCCTGTCAGACAAAGCTGGCCTGTGTCACACTCTCGATCAACTGTACAAGAGGAACAGGTGTTGTTTTTACAGACCTTGCCTCCCGAGCAGTCTCTCGTGCTTCGGCAATTTGCCACAGCACAGATACCGCGCAAGCACAACTCACCTGTGGAGCATTCGCCGTCCTTCTGACAGAGGATGCATCGGTATTTGCTGCAGAGCAGCCCTTTTTGACAGTCGCTTCGTTTGCGACAGGTTCCAAGAATACAAATACCTTGTTCGCAAAGCCTGGCTGTTCCACATTCGCTGTCATTTGTACAAGAGGAACAGGTGTTGCTTTTGCAGATCTTGCCACCTGTGCAGTGGGTGTCGAATTTACAGTCACCTGTTTTGCACACTCCTTGGTCACAGATCTTTCCTGTCCCGCACTCTTGATTCACAAGGCAACCATCGCATCGGTTGTTGCGACAAACTTTTCCTGGAGTACAGTCTTTGGATTGACGACAGTCTGCGACCACACAGGTGCTGTTGAGACAAAGCTGACCTTTGAGGCATTCGCTGTCTTGGCTGCATGGAGAGCAGACACTTTTGAGGCAGACCTGTCCTCCGAGGCAATCTGTGTTCTTTAAGCAGCCTTTGCATGTGAGGCTTTGAGTGTCACAAAGTTGTCCTGAGAGGCAACCTTTGTTGTCGCGGCAACCGGCTTGACACTTTGAACTTTTACAGATCCGCCCGGCACCACAGGCTTTGTCATCGGAACAGACCCCGCATTTGTTGTTGGCACAGACTTGGCCGTTTTGGCAATCTTCATGTTTGCGACAATCTCCTGCGATACAGAGACCCTGCTTGCAGAGCTTTCCAGAGCCACATTCTTTGTCGGAGATACATCCATCACAGCGGTTGTTGCGACAGACTTTTCCTGCGGAACAGGTTTCGCTTTGTAGACAATCAACACACTGTTTTCTGCTTGTGTCACACGTCTTTCCCGCAGGGCAGCCTTTGTTATCGCGACATCCATCGACACATGCATCATTTTCACAAATTCTGTTGGCTCCACAATTTGCGTCATCGCTGCAAGATTTGCAACGTCCTTTGTTGCAGATCTGCCCACCGGGACATGCTTTTTGAGCATCACACAGAGGCTGTAGGCAACGTTCTACTTCACAGATCGCAGGACTCTTACAGCCTTTGTCATCGCGGCATCCAGCGACGCATAGATCGTTTTTACAGATCTTGCCAGAACCACAAGCCTTGTCATCGCGGCATCCAGCGACGCATAGATCGTTTTTACAGATCTTGCCAGAACCACAAGCCTTGTCATCGCGGCATCCATCGACGCATGCGTCGTTTTTGCATATCTTGCCAGAACCACAGACCTTGTCGTCACGACATCCTTTGGTACACTTGGACTGGTTGCATATCTTGCCAGAACCACAAGCCTGATCATCGCGACAGCCAGTCTTGCAGCCGCCCTTTTCACAGATAGATCCAGCCTTGCACTGGGTATCCTTAGAGCAGTCTGTACATGTACCGGTGTTGCAAAGCTTGCCTTCTGCACAAGGAATCTTTTCGGTACACTCCGCGATCTGGCAGAGCCCATCGACACATACTTGTCCGGCAGGACATGGGGTGCCTGTGTCACATTTGATAGAGGGACTGCCGCCAGAGCAAGCCGTTGTGAGAAAGATGCCCAAAAGCATAAGAAAACGTGCGAGAAAACAAGCCTTATTGTTCATCACTCATCGACCTCAGTATGTAAGTTTTGAAACACAAGATACTCGTGGGATTGTAGCTGATTTATGGATAAGGTGAAAGGGGCGCGGAACTCCTGGTGATAGCAGGAAGTAAAAGGCGAGACATGTCTTTGTAAGAACTTCCGACAATACAATCAGGGGAGAAGCTGGACGCAGTCCGGTGCGAAGTGGACTCGCTTATTTTGATGCAGCGATACTTCTGTTGATGGGCCGAAAGCTAGGAACGATAACTCAACAAAATTTAAATGTTGTTTCTTTTGTGTCAATTTTTACAGGTATTTCTTGTGTGTTTTTCTAGAGTCTTTGTTTTTTATTTCTCAGCCTTGAGAAGTCTGTTGCTGCTTTGTCTCAGAAGTGAGACAAGCGAATTTTTGCTGTCAGTGTTTTTTGGGTAGATTACATTAAGTTGTTGGTTTGCTCGGATTATTGAAGATGTTTGCATGAAACATACTCCCTTGGTATGATGCTTGCTTTCTTATGAGAGTGCAGTAGAGAAATGCTAAACGAGCAGTTTTTTTCCTGATCGTTTGGTACTTTGTTTCGGAAATTAAACAGTAGGAAGGGAGTTTGGCTATGGATCTTAATCGTCGTCTTTTTATGACTTTGAGTTTGATGGGAGCGGCAGGTCTTTCTTTGGAAAATTACGCAGAGGCAAACTCTGGCGTGAAGAGACCGGAGCACGCAATGAGTCATATGATGAACTGGCCGCCAAAGCCGAAAGGAGCACCGCCTGATGGCAAGGGGAACTACCGAGAGTTTCATATTGATGTTCAGTTGATGACGCATGAAATTGTTCCTGGGATGCTCATTCATACCTTGGGGTTTAATGGCCAAGTACCTGGTCCACTTCTTCGAGTGAAGGAAGGAGAGTGGGTCAAGGTTAACTTCCGCAATAAAACGCCTTTGATGCATACCATTCACTGGCATGGTTTAACAGTGCCTTATGCCATGGATGGAGTTCCTTATGTAACACAACCTCCGGTGATGCCAGGCAAAGAGTATGTGTATCGATTTAAAGCGGAGCCGTATGGAACTCATTTTTATCATTGTCACTGGGGCACTGTGCTTCATATGCATGCTGGAATGTATGGGGGCTTCATTGTTGAAAGTGATAATGATCCGATACGGAAGAAATATGGGTATACTCGTGAGTACATATTAATTCTCAGTGCACTTGATTCCAACTTTATTCGCAATGAACTGAACAATATGCTTCAGCGGATGGCTCAGCGGATGACTTTGATGAAAGCGGGACGTCTCGACTCGTGGACGACCGCACATTTCGATAGCTTGGATGATTTTAAGTCTGCTTTAAAGCGGGGATTTGTTCCACCTTATGCGCGAAGCCGACGTGCACAAGCCTCTCTTCCTAGCCCAGATTTTTTTACGATCAACGGTAAATCATACCCTGCGACAGAGCCGATTCATATTCGTGAAAATGAAACGATTCGTGTGCGTTTGATGAATGCAGGTTCCGAGAACCATCACATGCACCTTCACGGACATGACTTTCTTCATGTTTGCAACGATGGAGCCCCTCTCACTCATCCTATTGTTGGAAATACTCTTCCCGTTGGGCCAGGAAAAACTGCAGATATTATCATTAAAGGAACCAACCCCGGTATCTGGACATTCCATGACCATGACACACGGCGTGTGACAAACAATGGAATGTATCCCGGTGGTTGTCTCACAACATTAAACTACGATGGCCTTCAATCCCATTTCAAACCTTCCATCGCTTTGGATGAATAACAAAGGAGTGCAATGATGTTTCATCTTTATAAAATCTTCACACTTTCTTTGTTCTTGCTTGGAGGGACAGTGATCTGGGCCTCTCCAAGTTTTGCGCAAGAGAGTTCTCCCGAGCTTACGATTGGATCTCGGGGTGTTGTTTCGGTATTGGGTGATTTTTCCATGACACCTGGACAGAGTGGCCAAGTTTCAGGGCTGATTGACTTTTCTGATACATCTTTCTTGGTACAGGGACGCTACGAACTCTTTCGTGGGCTACGTGGTGGTGTTTTAATCGGTTTCCAATTTCCAGATTCTGACAGCGATCTCGGTGTTATCTTTTTCCATCAAATCAATGTATTTCTCTCCTCTCGATGGTTTCGAATTAAAGTCGGTCGGAGTAGAGCACAAACCAGCCTATTTGATTTCCCAACGCTTCGTGATGACGATTTGCTTCAGTACACGAATGTGCTCAATCCTTTCTCGTCTGGAAGAAATACCCAAGACCATCAATTTGCCAACTCTTTGGAAATGACGGGTATCCTTGCTTCTCGATACTACTTTTCTCTTCACGCAGAACATATGATTACCAACGCTGACACACTTGGTACTACAAGTTTTCTATTGAACTCTGTAGGAGCCTCTGTGAGTTACCAAGAAATTCCTGCTTTCGCAAGAACCAAGGCTTTGCGGTATCTTGGTGCTGGTCTCAATCTTTATTTTTTGGATAAAACTCAGCAATCCGTCCTTTGGAATATCCTCTTGGGAGCTGCTATTAATATTATTGCGGACCCCATTCACCTTCTCGAAGTTCGGTTTCAAGGGATCTACAGCCATGGTGTCGCAGGCCAAAAACTCACCAATCTCAATTCATCCTATCGCCTGCGCTATTTAAGTGCAGCAGCCTCTCTGCGATACCAATGGTTCAAAAGTACAATCCCAACGTTGCAAGCAGCTGTAACAATGGGCTATCGAAGATACCTAGAAGGCGTAGATACGGATTCTTGGAGCCTTGTGGCCAACTTCTTTTATCGGCTTGGCTACGGATTTGATGTAGGTATTCAGTATCAGTTTGAGTCCAATCAACCTAGTTTACAAACGGCACTCAAGTTTCCAGGAACAGAGCATCAGCTACAACTTGTTTTGGTCTTTGAGTTCGAAAAAGTATTTGGAATGCTCCCCAATCGACGCTCTATTTTGAATGTTGAACATCGCTATACACCACAATAAAAATAACCTCATGGGGAGTATCTTTCCTGAGCTTTTTTTACTATCAGGGAGAGGTGGGGGCGCAGAGACAAAGAGATAAATACTCAGTGTTATCAGTGCCAGCGCGGTGAGGATAAATGTGGGTTGCTTCATGGCGAGCTGTCCTGTTTGGGAGTCTTGCGAGAGAGATGTGTTTTGGTTTTAGAGTAGGGGGAGGAGGCAGTACTCATCAAAGTAACCTAAGTGTTCACTCTAATAACAGGCTTGTGTCTTTTGTGATGTGCTCTTTGTGTTACCACATTTTCTCTTTGATCAGTGGAAGAAGGGTGTCCCATCGCAACAATCCTTTTTTTCGGGAAGGTGCTACGCGAACAGTCTGACCTCTTCGACCAATGCTTGTACCACCGGGATGATTGGGATAGGGATTGGGATCTGTGGGGCGGAATAGCCAACTTTGACCGCGGGTTCGCGCTCGATTGCCTGCGCGATTTCCCTGGACGTATCCTGTGACAGCACCCGCTAGTTCGTTTTGATTCATCGTAGGTTTGATGGTTACACCGGCATAGCCAGCTTGTCGCTTGAGGTGCTCTCCTGCAATCACAGCCGACTGGAGCACGGCTGTCTCATTGGTCTTGCCTCGCTGCCAAGTTCCCAGGCCATATTGTTTTAACTTACCATTGCCCCAACGGGTGGAGACATGACGTGGGTCCAAGCCAAACCCAGCCTCTGGACCATTGGTAGAAGGACGGTATGTCCCAAACTGAGACTCATTCGCGTGAATAGCTGCGATTAAATCGGCGGGAACACCCGTTAATTGAGATGCTTTCTTGTAGGTCTCAAGATGTTTGGTCATCTCTGTCTCCACCTTCTTTCCCAACTCTGTATTGCGGGCTGTTGCAATACCTCTTGTGTTGTTGGCATAAGTAAAGTTGCCCTGGATTCCCTCTATTCCATTGCTTTGACCAGAAGTTGTGGGTTGTGTTCGTTCGGGGCGACTGACAGTTCGGGGCTCTGCTATTTGTGGAGGTGTTCCCATAAGTGCCCGAAGGGTTGCTGGCCCAACGATACCGTCAGATTTGAGTTGGTGTTGGGTTTGAAAGTTGCGGAGGGCACGATCTGTGTTGCGGCCAAAATCACCATCTACCGACAACTGGGAGCCCGATCGGTTGAGTAGATTTTGCAACTCATTCACCGTTGGGCTATTCTCCCCTTTTCGAAGATACTGACCCTGGTTTATACTTTGCTGCAACAATGGTGCCTTCGGTGTGTCGGGGGAACTCACGGAACGTTGCAATCCTGCTCTGCGTGGGGTCGTTGAAGCCGTGCTGTTTGTGCCTCTCGTGCGAGTCGTACGTGTTGAGAAAGAGTTCGTCGCTTCGACTCTGCGTGTGGTGCGAGTCACCTCTCGGGAAGCTCCGCTGTTGTTTCTTGGCTGGATGCGAGAAGTAGTGCTGGTATTGATTCGTGGCATGTAAATATCCCCTCAGTGACAACGACTCTGTTGTTATTGTGTGATCAAGCTCACACCTCTTTTTCGGAGGGGCTCTGAAAAAGTTTCCTTTTTTTATGCTTGAGCGGTGCAACTCACAAG
>JALTMC010000390.1 GCA_027005175.1 Myxococcales bacterium | reverse complement strand
TCAGGCGGCACTTGGGATCATCAAGGAACAAGTCACATACCAGCTAGGAATGGGTGTCTCTGTTGCGGATGAGAATCGCTTTGGCGCGGAAGCCAACAAGCCAGTGATTGTACTGGGACCACGGGGAGAAAAGTCACACGCAGCCTACGAATGGGTAAGTATCCCTAGCCTATACCAGTTAGAACAGTTATACATATCCCTCCTCAAACGAGGACAAGAGATTGTTGGAAGAGAGGGCGACGTCTAAGAGACTATCGCGAAACAGAACGAAGTAAAAACATAGGATGTATGACAGCACACTCCATCATGCGATAGGAGCAGCAACCAAACAAGAGGAACGAGAACATCCGGTTTTTTCCCTCATGGACTCACGGACGCGATTAAAAATGTTCAAGTTCAAGTTCAAGGTATGAAATTGCTGTTCTGAGCTTGCCCAACAATAGAACATACAAGTGATCATGGAACAAAAGGAGATAAGATGAGTAAGTTGTGGGGTGGTCGATTTGAAGGCGAAAATGATGCTTTGTTTGCTCGATTTAATGAGTCACTGTCGTTTGACCGCAGATTATGGCGTGCGGATATTACAGGAAGTTTGGCCTATGCAGAGGGATTACGAAGCGCGGGTGTGTTGAGCGCAGAAGAGGCCCAGCAAATCCGGGAAGGCCTTCAATCCATAGGGAAGGATATCGAAGCCAACCCTACCCTGCTCGACAAAGGTGTCCGCGACGGCGTTGAAGACATCCATAGTTTTATCGAGGGAGAGTTGGTTCGCCGCGTTGGAGATGTGGGTAAAAAGCTGCATGCAGGTCGAAGTCGCAATGACCAAGTCGCTACAGATGTTCGACTCTTTACACGCGATGCCATCAACACACTCATCACTCATGTTTGCCAAGTACAAAAGACGCTAGTCTCTTTGGCGGATGCTCATCAAGACGTCGCCATTCCAGGCTATACTCACCTGCAAAAAGCACAGCCTGTGTTGTTGGCACATCACCTCCTGGCATATTTTGAGATGCTAGAACGTGACAAAGAGCGACTTCAAGACGCTCTTCGTCGAACCAATCGTTTACCTCTCGGCTCGGGTGCGTTGGCAGGAACCAACTATCCCATCGATCGGGAACTTCTCTGTCAGCTACTCCATTTCGACAGCATCACCGCAAACAGCATGGACGCAGTCAGCGACCGTGACTTTGTATCGGAAGTCATTCATGCAGCCTCGCTGATTATGATGCACCTGAGTCGCTTGTCGGAGGACTTCATTATCTTTGCCTCCACGGAGTTTGGGCTCATCGAGATGGGTGACGCTGTATCCACCGGCTCCTCGATTATGCCGCAAAAGAAAAACCCTGACGCCCTTGAATTAATTCGTGGCAAAACGGGCCGTGTCTACGGCAACTTGATGTCGCTACTGACGACTCTCAAAGGGCTACCGCTCTGTTACAACAAAGACATGCAAGAAGACAAAGAGCCCCTGTTCGACACCCTGGATACCGTCAACGACTGCCTCGCTGTCATGTCCATTGTACTGCAAAATACAAACATTCGACGAGAACAGGCCAAAGTGTCCGCAAATCGAGACTACTTGAACGCAACAGAGTTGGCAGACTACCTTGTGCACAAAGGTGTCCCTTTCCGCGACGCCCACGGCATCGCAGGGCGAGCAGTGTTACACGCCGTCTCTACCGGCCAACAACTGGAAGAAGTCTCACTCGACACCTACAAGACCTTCTCTAGCTTGATTGAAGAAGACATCTTTGAGGCACTTTCCCTACCCGCCGCACTCGAAGGCAAAGCTGTTCCAGGAGGAACAGCACCCACTCAAGTCAAAGAAGCACTCAAACGAGCAAAACAGTTACTCACCTAGCACGTATTTGTTGAAGGTGGTGACTGAAGAATGTGACTTCCGTCAGATGTTGTACTGCATTAGGTAGAAACGAAGAGATACATGAAAGGTGTGGAAGAGGGACACAAACACCGAATAAGAGCAGTTCATCTGACATTCCGCACTGAACAAATGAATCGTAGAGATTACTCGAAAAAGCCCTTATTTTTCAAGGCGCATTTTTGCTGGGCATTGCGATTCTTCGATCGTGGAGTTGACATAACAAAGCACTACCATCATCGAAGGTATTTATTTTATCAAGCTATTTCATGCAATTAGACTTTGCTCATTTGTTCAGTGTGCGGAACGTCGGTTCTGTATATCCGTGGGGCTGAACCCCCACTCTGAGGATTTTGGAACTACCCCTTCGGGGCACTCAAAACACTTTGCCCTTCAGACAAAAACACATTCCTGAGCCGACTTTAATCGTTTTTTTCTCCCTCAAATAGGGGATTTTAGCCCACTCTGAACTCACCTATCCTTATGCCTCAAACCTCATTCGACTGAGGTGATAATTGCAATCTCCAGTTGGTTGTTCCTTCTTCATCCTGATACCAATAGATCAAAAAGTCGTCCGCTTCTTCGATCTTCCACAGAAAACCAAATCTCTGTTGAGGCAAAAGCCCAGCGGCAAGCAAAGCCCAAAGCTGTTTCTTTTGCTCCTCCTTGTATTTTTCAACCAAGAGGTACAAAGCATTGAGACTGCTTTCAATATCGATAGGAGCTTGCCAGCTTTTCATTTGGCTGTTGAGTATCAGGCGATCGCTGGTTTCTTGTCTTTCGAGATAATCAAGCCACGTCCAAATGTCAGTAAAGGTCTGCTGTATATCCTCGCTGGCCAAAGAGGGCAGTAAAGTCATATGATGAGCATCGTTTGCTCCCTGCCTCCTCGCTTTTTGAAATGCTTCCTGTCTCGTTCCCGGTGGCTGGAGAAGACTAAACTCCTTGGCTAAATAACGCAAACGCTGAATATATATCTTGACGGTTTCAGAGACCTTTGTTTGTTGCTTGGAAGAGCCATCTTCATGAAATGATGGCTCCTCTAAAAGCGATGGAGAAAAAGCTATTTTTTGAAGTTTGCTCAAAAATTGCTCATAAGCTTCTTGGGAAAGAGGCTTGAAGATGGTGTATTGTCCCCAATCCATAACATCTGTGATCGGAAGAGTCCAAGCTCCCTCAGGTAGAGAAGGAGAAGCATCGCCGAAGTGAATACAAGGAACCTCTCCCTGAAAAAAAACAGTCACAGGAACAGGTACATTTTCAGAGTTCTCTCGTCCAGAGAGATCTTTCTCTTGTGTCCAGAATACCGCCAAAAGGCATAAATCAGAGTGGCACAAGACCGTGATATAGCGCTCCATCTCCTCACTATACTCTCTTAATTGATCGGGAGAAATCGGACAGTGTTCAGACAGTAGATCCATCCATCGAGGATTCACGACTTTCCCACGTAGCAATCCCCACAAGCGATGAGAGTGAGTATCTAGCTTTGGAGTTTCAGAGTTTGTAGATGCTTCAAAGAAGGAAGCCATCCGTTTTAGCGACTCCTTCAACTCCTGAGGAGTACTCCAACCCATAAAGCGGAGATGTTTGCCGGGAGGAAGGGTTTCCATAAGAAGAGCAAGCAAGAAGCCACATGTTGAAAAGTAGAATCGCTTCATTCCCAGCCAAAGCTCTTCTTGAGCTTCTTGATAATCATAAGTATGCTGCAAACGAGTCAGACCCTCCCGCAACAGCGGAGGTTGACGCAGAAGCTGCCATTTCGTTGCTTCGGTTCTCTCGTTCTCGAAAGCTGATGATTGAGAAGCTTTTTCGGTTCTCTCGTGCTCGAAATCTGGTGATTGGGAAGCTTCAGCAGAGAGCTGTTGGAATTCCCAGTTTTTTTTATATTCTCGATAAAACCGTTGCCTGGCTTTGTCGTATGCCTGAAATACGTGCACAACAGGGGTCGGAAAGGTTAAACGAACGAAGCTAGTTTGAGCAGCTCGGTATGCACAAGTATGCCACAGTTCTTTCTCCTCCAAGAACTGCGATAATAAGCGTGAAGCCACTTTTTGTTCCGCTCGAAGATTCTGTGTTCCAGAAATGACCCAATCTGAACTTGATGTTTCGGAAGGAGCAGAAAACTGCTCTTTCCAAGGAGCCCACGTTGCATTGTGTCCACAGGTATTGAGAAGTTGAGGAAACTCCAGTACTTGCTCTCGATGGAGCCCTCGGTCTTCTGAATTTTGAAGTTGGGCCAAGACATCTCTCTTGTAGGCTTCGGCACGCTGTAAAAGAATGTCTTGGGCTTGTTCTTGGCCCATCACACTCAAGACAGTAAACACCCTTAGCCTTTTGCTACGTTCCATGTTTGGGACTTCGAGCTGCTTTAACAGCAAGCTTTGTAAGGCCGAAAGCGAGCCATTTAAAGAGTCTTGTTGTTTCGAATGATATAGCATGTGAGGTCGCGGTAACTTGGCAACGGCCTCCAGTGTTTCGAGTACAACTTCCAAACGAGGAGACTCGGGAAGCAATTTGGCATGTTTGGGATTGGTAAGATCGTAAAGCAAAGAGCCAAGCAAATTAAAAACATGCTCAAATAAGATAGCCAACTCTTCGGCTGGAGTGGGCTGGTGACTCCTGGGATCCGGCAATATCCACTCATGATAAATCCGATGCAAGGCTCGCTCTTCTTCCTGATACCACTTCCCTGTCATCAAAGATTGTTGAGCTTCCTGAAGTAACTTCACCAACCCGAATAAAAGCTGCTCACGGGTTTCCTGAGAAGCAACTCCACCGAGCTTTCCAAAAAACGACGCAATAAAAAATGCGGAACCACTGATCCATGCCTCAAACTCCTCAAGACGCTCAAGAAGACTCTTTCGTTTGTTCAAAACAACATCGATGGATTCTTCCTGCTCTAAAGGAATCATCGAAGACAAAGAATCATGTTCCCAGTGTGAAGGAGCGAACTCATCTGCATCAACGGAGAAGGTCAAGCCCCTTTTAGGATTTAGCTCTTCCGAAGCCTCGGTAGTCGAGGGAGAAGGCTGAAGTCTCTTCTCGGTAGTCGAAGGAAAGGAAGCTTCTGTCGCTTCAGAAGCTAGGAGAGTTTGTCTCGATTCTGTCGTTTCAGAAGCTAGAAGTGTTTGCTCCGAAAGGGTCTCAGCCTTATAGAGGAA
>JALTMC010000389.1 GCA_027005175.1 Myxococcales bacterium | reverse complement strand
GGATAAAACCCTCGTTAAATCGAGGACGGTAATACCATGTAGTGGCCCCAGAGAAGTCATATCTTAGAATTCTTTCCAGACTTTGGCGAGGCTGTCGCCATAAACTTTGAGATCCCAAGAGGAAAACCAGCCAAAGGGTGTTATCTTTACTTGGTACCCGGTGTTTTGAAGTCTTTCTGACATGACATTCATCCAGGCTTCTGCGTCGTCGGGGGTGGCGTTGTCACCACCGAGGTGGGCAAAGGAATGCAGCACAACATTGCGGAACTCTTTTTTGTTGGCCAGCCACTTGATATGTTTCAGGACTTTTCGAAATACACTGTTGTACCGGTCTTCTTGGAGGTCACGTTGCTCGATATGAAGAAAGACAACCACGGCATCATCCATCCCATCAGGCTGGTAGTTTGTCGCAGCATCTTCCAGTGTTTGTGAGAAGGGTTTCCAATCGAAACGCTCGGCGAGAAAGGTAAGTAGTTTCATGGTAGCTTTTAGAATCCGGGAGGTAACAGCATAAGGAGCACTGTTCGCGTTGTTGTTTTCGTAGTTTTATTGGCAGCTTTTAGAATCCGGGGGATAACAGCATAAGGAGCACTGTTCGCGTTGTTGTTTTCGTAGTTTTATTGGCAGCTTTTAGAGTCCGGGGGGTAGGGCGTCGGGGTTACCGGAAGATGGAGTGTGGTTGATATAGTATATCAGTAGCTTTCGGGTGGTAATGGCACGTTTGACCGATCGTGCGCCTGCTCTGCGCAAAGCCTTGGCAATTTCGATTCGAACTTCCACAGGGTCTTTCTTGCTGCGAATCGTGCAGACCATACGCTGTGCAGTGATGGTGGGGCATTTTACTTTTCGTCGTTGAAAGGTACGTTTCAGGTTCAGAGCCATGCTATCACCGGCATCAGCACCTATATTGCCTGCCATGACGACGTAGTAACGGTTTCCTTTGGAGGCATCAGAGCGCCAGTATCCCATGACTTGTGTCAACACTTTTTGCATGGAGTTTTGGATGGCTTCTTTGACAGTCTTTTCTTCGGATGCTGTGAGTGAGGTTGGGTATTCTCGACCAAAAGAGTTGGTGCTGGCGAGCAAGCGACCTGTTGTTGTTTCGTAGGCTTTTACTGCGGCGACTCCCTTTACATTGGGACCACTTTTCTTGCGTGAGGCTGCGACCTCAAAGTAGACGTCAGCACCCAAGAGCATGGCAGCACGGAACTTCTTGTCCACTGGGATTCTGTCGGAGTTGAGTATCTTTCTTTGAAGGCTTTTTAAGCCTTTCATACCGCTGCTTAGGTCGGTCGCGTTGTACTGCCGAGAGGTTAAAAACTCATTGGCTGAACTGCGTACGATCGCATTCCATTGTGGGTTCATCGTGGGCCATGTTGTGGTGACTGCAACAGAGGGGTTACCGATCTCTTCTCGGGTGGCTTTCTCATCGACAATGCCATTGTCCTTCAAAAATTTAACAATTTGTGATCGGTCCACCTGGCATTTGGCTTTGACAACAACGCTACCATCGTCAGCTTGGCTGATCGTTCCATCTGTGGTGCAGCTTCTGATGAAGTTGGGGTATGCCCTATAGAAGCGGCGCTCTACTGTGGTAAATCGGGAGCGGTCGGTGGCAGATTTGAACATGTGGGCAGCTACAGTAAACGAAGCGGCTTTTTTTGCATCGATCAGGGCACTGGAGTGACTATGTCCTTTTCCGGAGCATCGCAGTTTGACCACCGTTCCAGAGTGTGCGCCATCGTAATCACAGTTTTTGAAGTGAGGGCGAATGTCGGCCGGGCGACACATGGCAAGAAAAGGTGTTAAGGCCAGAACAGCAAATGGGATGAATTTTCTCATACTTTTTTTTCGGAGTATCAAGTCCCACTTTTCGTAGGGTGTGTGGGAAAGACTCCGCCTCCTTTGTGGATGGATTAGAGTTTTCTTTGTGAAATTGCAGCGTAAGCAACCTTTGCTTTCTTTAGCTTCTGCTGTTCTACTTGAGCCTTTCGGGTCAAGGCAGCTTGCTTTCCAGCCAATTCACCGAGGCGCTTTGCCAATTCTTCCAGTCGTTTCTGGTCTTTCTTCTTTTTGGCTTCCACTGTTGCTTCTTGCAATTGTTGCTTCTTCACCTTCACTTGCTTGATGCTGTGTCGTGATTCTTCGACGCGGGTCTTGTGGTAGTCCACTTTGAGCTTCTTCTCTTTTTTCTCGGCAATATACACTTTTTGTTTCTTTGCGAGAATGACACGTCGTAAGGCTCCAAGGCGTTTGGCATCTCCACTCGCTTTGGCTTTGATGATATCTTTCTTCAGTGTTCCAAGCTGACGAGCGAGTTCCATACGTTGGCGGTGTCGCAAGTTGGAGCGTGCTAAGTAGAATCTTGCTTTCATCTGAAGTTTTTGCCGCATATACTGCATTTGCTGAGTATGAGCGATTTGCATCCGACGGTAGTAGGCACGAGCGGCAGAAGCCTGACGTCGTCTCTTGGCGTTTTCATACTGAACTTTCAGTCGATGGACGAGTCGGCGTTTGGCCATCCACATGTTGTGACGTAGGATCAGTTGCTGTCGGTATCGCTGCGCTCTTTCGCGCTCCAGACGAAGCCCCCGACAGAAGCGGATCAGACGACGTAGGTCTCCTTGACGACGCATCATCTCACGACATTTTCCATAGCACAAACGACGGAAGGTACGTTTGTTTGCTGTGGTGGGGCAACGAAGTCCGGCGGCTCCACATCTCTTGGCGAAGCATTGCTCTTTGCATTCTTCGAAGCCTTTGGTGCCTTGGGCAATGGAAGGAACGTTGCTGCATTGGTCGAGTGATTGTGCGGAGGCAGGAGTACTCACAAACGTGAGGAGTCCTAGCAAAGCGAAACTTAGCAAGGTTCTTTTGAGGAATGGAAGCATCTTTCATTCTCCTATCGTTTGGATACACTCGGTTGCGGCGAGTTTTTATCAAGTCAGGTCAATTATTGTGGGAATAGCCAGTCGCGGATGCGGGGTCCGCAATAGTGAAACATGGTTAGAGTCAGCATCGCCATCACCAAAAGCAAGATGATGTATTCACGGTAGCGCTGGCGAGGTGTGGGATCTTCCGGAGTTGTCATGGAAGTGCCTCTGTTTGGGTCAGATGTTGTGGAAGAAACACCTGACTCACCAATAATGGACAGTGTTTGGGCAAATTTATTCAAATCCGACATCGAATGTATGCTGCACCATAGTGATTCAGAAACCTTTTTGCAAGGGAGGGCAATGGATGCTCGCTAGGGAAGGATGCCGGTGATAGACTCAGGTTTCTTCTACCAGGAATCGATGGAGAAAGGGGATTGGCCATTTTCGACCTAAGAATCCTGAGGTTGCAGCCAAAATGTTGAAGAAGATATAGAGAAAGATCCAAACAAAAAAGGCGATGTACAGCCACTGTACATTCCAGGATTGGGAGATGGCGAGCCAGCGAGACGCAGCCAGAAGGCTGGTTCCCAGTAGAAAGGAAAAGGTGAGGAAGACACCTTGTTGTGCGTGAAATCGGGAATAGGGGGTGCGTGCCACAACAAAATAGGCGATAAAGGGGAACGCGCCAAATGACGCTGTAACGAGTAGAAAGAACAGAGTTAGGAATACATTTTGGGTTTGGAGTTTACTGAGAAAGACGTAGGCCAGAAAGGGCGGTACGAGAATGAGAAATCCGAGATAGCTGAGGAAGACAGCAAGACGATCTTGATCCTGCATAATTAACAAGTCCACCGTTTGAATGTAAAGTCTGCGCTCGATGCGCGTTTATGAGGAAGAGCGCGGTCATCATAATTGGGGTTGAGGCATGTTGTCAAATCCAGAGCACTCTTGACCCCGTGGAGTTCCTCCCATATATAGTGTGATCATCTGACGCCGCTACTTCGCGCTCCGCTTTCTTTCGTTTCGTGATAAGACTTGCATTTTCCATGGTTTGACGAATAATAGAGAAAGGAGAGAGGGAGGGCTGGATGTTTGGACAACAAGGGAGTACATCGTTGAAGAATAAAACATTTGCCACAAAATTGATCATCATGATGGTAGGGCTGGGCTGTTGGTTGACAGCCCCTTTGACCACCCAGGCCAGTGATAAGAAAGTCGCCATCGTACCGTTTGTACCTATCACAGGTAAGGTTGCAGCCGCTGAATCCATTCCCAAAGTTTCAAAGAAGCTTGGAAAGCTTTTAAGCAGTCGCGGGTTCACGGTTGTTAGCGTACAGAAAAGTGATCGTAAGTCTTCGTTTAAACTTCCGAATCAGGCAGCCTATCAGCGTGCATTGAAGAACTTCAACCTCGGTAAGAAGTTGATGCGTAGCAAAAAGTATGAGGGTGCCAAAGAAAAGATGGAGGAAGCGCTTCGAGGCTTTGAACAAGGGCTGATCCATCTTAAGGATTTTAGTGAGCTTCTTGAACTGTATCGTTTAATGGGGCTTTGTTTCTTTCGGCTCGGGCAGGGAGAGCAGGGAGAGCAAGCGATTGACCGGCTAGGTGCTCTTGCACCAACCCACAAATACTCGGTGTCCAAGATGCCCCCGGCCATGCGACGGGTGCTTCGAGGTGCCCAACGTCGTGCTCTACGAGGCAAAGGTGGGATTCGTATCTTCTTCCCTGAGGGAAGTGATATCCAATTCAACAATAAGGTGTTGTCGGGAGCGTCATCTCCTGTTGTGATCAAAAAACTCGCACGTGGACGTCATTATCTTTGGGTTCGCAAAAGTGGTTCGATCCCTTTTGCTGAGCCGGTGGTGGTTCGAGGTCGTGGTACTACGACCATTCGTGTGAAGCTGAAGCCTATCCCTCAAGCCAGTGGCCCCGACTTCTCCTCGGAGATTCGTCGTATTCATCGACCTCTGCGACAAGGTATTGTCGCTTCTTCGACACAGCGCTCGGTCAAGAAAATCGCAGAGGGCTTGGGGGTCGATTATGTGATCTTTGGCTATTTCCAGAAAATCCCCACAGCCAACCAACTCTCGATGTTCTTTTATCGACGGAGCGACGGTGCTCTGAAAAGCTATCCCCCTGTTGGATTTGATCTCGAACTATTGGAAGTTG
>JALTMC010000388.1 GCA_027005175.1 Myxococcales bacterium | reverse complement strand
CATCCTGGAGAAAAATTAGTATATAAAAATGTTGAGATAAAAGAAGCACTCAAACAAATCTCAGATGAGAGTTTGAAGGAATTAAAAGAAAGCTGGAAAGAGTTTGTGCATAAGTTTGGAATTAGACAACCTGATGGTGTTGTTGATTTGGAAAAGTATAAGCCAAGATTGAAAAGATAGTTAGAAATTGAAAATTACTCACTAATTTTCTTTATTTTTTGGTGGTAGGTAATGAGAGCTCTCCTTTGTTTTCTGAAGGAAAAAAAGGCTCCAAGTTAGTGAAGGCAGAGAAGCTCCAAGAAGGTGGAAGTCCTCTCCAGATCATCAGTGAGACCACATGGTTGAGTATGGTCTCAGAGGGCAGCGCAGCTCTCGCAGAAGTGGACATAAACTCTGTCGCCTCGGGTTTTCGACAACTTCTTCATTGGGCCCAAGGTGAAGACCAGCCTCCATCGCTTCAAGCCTTTGCCATTCAGTATCTTCAAGACCGACACCCCTTGTTGGGTGCAGTACTCTCAGGTCGCCCTCTTCCAGGAGAAGCGATAATTCCTCGTGATCTCTTTCAATCCAAGGACTTTCTCCCTCTGCTCGCTGACGAACGCACAGGCATTCAGACGCTCGCTGTCAATGTTGCCAAATATGAGCTGCGTCGCTGGGAAGTCCCCCCATCACAGATCTTCTTACTCTGTGAAAGCCCTTACAAAACGGTACGCTCTTTTGCAATAGAAGCGTTATTGGGGCCTGAAAAGGGAGAGACCGCCGAGCCATTCCATTTTAAACCGGAAGAGTTGGACCCCAGCCTTGTCTTTGCATTGTGTGAGAGCCGACGTCGGGCAGTTCGGCATACAGGCGTAACTTTGCTGCAAAGACACTACGATTTACTGCAAGGAGATCAACAGATCCTGCGGCTGGCCGAAAGCCCAGATCGAGATATCAGGACACAGGCTGTTCGCATTCTTTGGATGCGTTACCGAAGGCCATCCATTGCATCCACCTGGACACCCAAGCAAGACTACCGTGATTCGATTCCTCCCAAAGCACCACTCGCAAACCTCTCCGACCCCTCGGTGTTGATGCAGTTTGCACGTATGGTCCTATTTGGTCTGCCACCGGGAAAGATGGAAAAGCGACCCAAAGGTGCAAGACGTCCCTGGTCCAACAGCAAATCCAAAGTCCATATGATCAATGTACTTCGAGATCTCGCTCTTGAAGATCAGCTCTTTGCACAACAACTCACACCATTGTTGAAGCAATTTTTAAGCTCTCATCACAAGATGGAAGCCTTAGGTAGCCTCACCGCCATCACCCAGATCCAACAACGTTGGCCCGAACAACTGAACGCCTAGCCCACAAGACAATCCTATCGTACGACCTGGAGAGAGTGATGTCAGAAACCGAAGTCAAGCATGTTGAAACCCATGGACCACACTGGGAAGAGTTAAGCACATTGAGCATGAGCCCAGGTGGAACACTGTGTGCGGTAAGTGGAGTGCGCCCAGGAGGATATCCCTCTTCTGTACATTGCTATCACCCACAAAAAGGACAGCATCTTTTCAGTCTGAACGACCTCGATAGCCCTGCGACTGCGCTGCTCTTTGTCGATGAAGAGCTGCTCATGGTAGGACACGCCAATGGCGACGTGTCTACCTGGGATCTCGCAAAAAAGACCCCCAAGTGTAAAAAGCAAGCCCAAGTCAGTCTGGCGAGTGTCACTTCTTTGGCAGCCATTCCAAGCTCCAATACACTGTATGTCGCTGGCGATGATGGTCACCTTTTGTCTTGCTCCATCAAAACATTAAAGGTGAAAAAGACATCCTTTGCATGGCCCGCAGGAGAAGCGATTCGAGCTGTTGTCACAGACCCACACGGCGAATGGGTAGCAGCAGCCGGTGATGACGGAGTGATCCGTGTCTACTCGGTAGAAGGTGGTGAACCAACGCGAAACATGGAAGGCCATGACGGCCCCATTTACACAATGCTCTTTCACCCATCCCAGCATCGTTTGATCTCGGCAGGAGAAGATCGTTCCATTCGATTGTGGTTCTTGCAGGGAGAAGTTGAGTTTGAAGACAGGGCTGCCAATCAAAGTCATGACGGCCCCATTCGATGTATGGCCTTGGGACCAGCTTTTCAGGACGACAACGGGGAAACCATTCCTCCAAGACTCATCACAGGCAGTGATGACGGAAACCTCAAGATTTGGCCCCTTGCCAACAAACGTGCCCCCAAAACCTTGCCAGGAGGATCATCGCCCATCCTTGGCGTTGGTGTTGCCGCTCTCGAAGACACTTCACTCGTGCTGGCTGCCACCCCCGCTCGTGTCGTCATGGGCTGGACACTGAATCAAAACTCAGAGCCTCAAGGTCAGCATCTCACCCTATCTTCCGCCTTTCATCACCTTCGAGAGCGGCTACAATCCAAGCCGTCAAAAGAACGAATGGCTGCATTAAAAGAACTGGCAAACCACCTGGAAGATCCCGCTGTCTTCGAGGCGATACTGCAGGTGATGAGAGAAGACAAAGAGACAGACTTACGAGTGTGGGCGACAAAAACCATCACAAAGGTACAGCATCGACGCCCGGTAAAAGAGCTGCGAGACGCCCTTAATGACAGCCACACCAAGGTCCGAAAGGCAGCGTTTGAGTCACTCCGACAACTCCAAGGCGAGACATCCACCGCTCCCCTGGAAGCGACACTACAAAGCAACTACGAAGACACACGACGCCTCGCGATTAAAGCTCTTATCCCTTTGCAGTCCGAGTCTCCTCACGCCGGGAGGTTGATCCGAGAGAGCCTTCAAGACCGAAGCCTCAGCGTACAAAAAGAAGCCCTCAATGCGCTGGAAGTGTTGTATCCCTCCACCTCCAAAAAGCCCGATCCAACACCACTGTTGATCGCATTGCGTGAAGGAACTAACGAACTGAAGTTGGAAGCTCTCTACCGAATCCACAGATACGACTGGTCACAACTCCCCCAACTTCACGCACCGATAGTCCACTTATTAGACCACAGCCTGGAAGATCTACGTCACACAGCCTACCGTGTCATGCTTGCCGGGATACCAACTCTCACGACACCACTTCGAGTCCTTGATGAGAGCTTCAACAGACAGCTCGACACCCTCGAAGAACAAGTCTCGGGCTCTGAAAGCTCAACCAAGAAAAAGACAACCAAAAAGACAACCAAGAAAAAGACAACCAAAAAGAAACGAAGTAAGAAGGAGTTGGCTGCGGCAATGGAGAGTTTGCAAGCGTTGGATGACCAAAGCAAACAGCCTTTGTTGTTGGGGCAATCGAGTCGAGACTCTGCTTTGGCGTTACACGCAGCATCTTTGCTCGCAAGGATGCAGGATCTGCGAGCTTTTGGTTCGTTGCTCCAGCTCAGCCAAGAGCCAGACACAAACACACGAAAAGAAACCGCGCTGTCCTTTCGCTATCTCGCGGACAACCGCGCCCTCTACTGTTTGACGCAACTACTTCAAGACAACGAACAGGAAGTTCGAGACACCGCATTTGATAGCTTTGACAGCCTTGTCGAAGATCCAGTGGAGGTAGCACAGGCCGCCCTCCAATCGGTTCACACAGACTTACGTCATCGAGCCCTCCAGAAGCTGTCGCCCTCCCAAAAAGGGGCAGCCCTCACAGAACAGGCTCTAACCCTGCTTGAGTCAGCCCTCAGCGACAAAGAACCATCCCTTCGAAACGAAGCATTCAAGATCCTTTGGAACACATTTCCAAACGAGCCACAGCGTCCTTTGCTTGCATCGATACGCTCCCAGAGAGTGGAGATGAGACAGAAGGCCATTGATGAAATAGCGACCTCCTTTGGGACCACAGAATGGGGGAAGACCGCACTTTTAGAAGCCCTTCATGACCCTCAACCCGATGTCAGAAGTCACACATACAAAGCCCTGACCAAGATCTTCGCAAAAGATGACTTCACAGCACAAAAAGAAGCCCTCAAGACATCGGATACTTCGTTGCGTTTGCAAGCGTTAAAGCAACTCAACAAGGCCAAAAAAGAGGTCCTTCAACCCCTCTTGTTCGGGCTACTCAACGACAAAGAGAGCGAGGTCCGCCAAGATGCCTTGTCCCGCTTGCTCCAAAAATACCCAAACGACAACGATACCCTGGCCCAGGCATTGGACACTCCCCACTGGGATATCCGCTTGCAAGTGGGACAACACCTCGCATCACGAGGCGATATACGTTCTCTTGAAGTCGCCTCCGACTATCTCGAAGAGGAAAGGAAAAAGCTCGCAGACTTCGCAACGATCTATCCAACAACACCGGAGCAATCGATCCTTGAAGTGCTGCCAGCCCAAGAGCAAAGTCGCATCCGTGGATTGCGGCAAAAGATCATAGACTTGGTATTCGAACTGGGAACACCCGAGGGCCTCCCCTATCTCCAACCCTTCCTGAACGATCCAGACAATACTCTCGCACTGCATGCTCTTCATGCGATCTCTCAATGTGCAGGCCCCGAACAACGCGAACAGTTGATTCGATACCTCAGAGATACTCGAAGCGTAGCCCGAGAACACGCCCAAATAGGACTCGCTCGTTTGGGAGACGCGATGGTGGTGCCTGCTCTTGGAGAACAACTCAACAAGGGTGACTCCGACCAACAACAGAGAGCGCTCTTCGCCCTGTTCGCCCTGGGTCAACCTGGGCAAGGTAAAGTCGTCCAAACCCTCACCCATCCCTCACAAGACCTACGGGACGATGCTTGGATCTTCGTCCTGGCAACAGAATGTTATGCCGCCAGAAAAAGCCAGACTCCTCTCTATTTGCTTCAAGCGATGTCGTCCCAACACCCAGAGCTACGGCTACGTGCGGCAGAGCTTATCGAACAAAGAGCAGACAGAACCGCTTTTGAAGCGGCCCTTTTTTCCGGCATCCTACAGCTCTTTCCCCTGGAAGGCACAGAGCAAGAAAAGTCCAAGAGAAAGAAAGCCCTTGAAGCCTTGCTCCCAGGCTGGGTCGCCAGCCTCACAGCAGAGTCATCAGAGCAGCGGTATGCGGCCTCATCACTCGTTGGTCTACGCCATGA
>JALTMC010000387.1 GCA_027005175.1 Myxococcales bacterium | reverse complement strand
TTTCACTCGAAAGTGCTACAGCCTTTTTACGAGGAGAATATTAAAGCGATTCGACAGATTACCCAAAAGCACCTCATATTCATCGAACCTATCGCATTTATCGCATTGGGAGAGTTCTATGGTCGATTCAAGCCCTTTGCAGACAAAAAGCTTGTCTACGCAGCTCACTTCTACCTGCCATCGATACATGACTACGGTACGTACTCAGGGAAAGTGGAAGAGCTCACCAAGCCTCTGAAACGATTGTGGGAAGAGGCGAAGGCACTCAAGATGCCCCTGTGGTTTGGTGAATATGGAAGTCCTGGATATGCCAAAGACTTTGTTCCCTATATGAATGATGTGGAAAAGATTTTGGACCAGTGGAGCGCGGGTAGTGCCTACTGGAGCTATGAAAATGGAGGTTTTGCACCTCTCGACAAAGACGGCAAGGTCATCACCGACAAATTCAACGCCATCCATCGACCGTTTCCACGGGCTGTTGCCGGAGCGATTATCTCCATCAAACTCGACCTCAAACAAAAGAAATTTACACTCAAATACAAAGAAGATGGTGCACGCAACCGCAAAACGGAGATCTTCCTCCCTGCTCACATCTTTGGAGACAACCCCAAAGTCACCTCATCCGACCCCACAGGCAAGTGGTCTCATTCCTGGAACAACGAACGACATATCCTCACCATAAAAGCAGACCCTGAAACAACAGAGCATACCATCACAACAACACCCTGATCCCCCCGTCACAGCAACACCCTGATCCCCCACCTGTATTTATCCGTGACTTCCCCATTCGTGTCTCATTGGTGAAATTCGTGGATCTTTTCCATTCAGCAAGAGGAACTACTTGGACGATGGAAGCCATTGGGATGCAACAACACTACGAGACAGCTTTGGCAGCGATGTCGGTACGGAAATGAAAGCCACCCTCTATAGAGATGGATGCAACAGCTTCGTACGCTCGCTTTGTAGCTTCAACAAGTCCAGAGGGAGCGTACGCAGTCACACTAAGAACACGCCCACCGGCAGTTTCGATCCTATCGCCAACTCGCTTGGTACCGGAATGAAAGATCTGTACGCCGGGTAGTTTCGCAGCGTCGTCCAAGCCGGAGACAGGCAGCCCTTTTTTGATAGGTCCAGGATAACCTTGTGAGGAAAGAATAACACAGCAAGCTGCCCCCGGCAGAAAGGATAACTTTGCGAACGCAGAGTTAACATCGAAGGATCGAGTTAGGACTTCATATAGGTCATCCTTGAGTAGGCACATGGTAGGTTGGCATTCTGGGTCACCGAAACGAACATTAAATTCCAAGACCTTGGGACCTTGTTCAGTCAAGATCAATCCAGCGTACAAAAACCCAGTATAGGGTGTTCCTTGCGCTTTAAATTCTCGGACAATCGGAGTCATCACAGAGTCTGCGATGTGACGAATCATAGTGGAAGAGACAAGGGGCGCAGGTCCGTAAGCTCCCATACCACCGGTATTGGGTCCAACATCACCATCGTAAAGAGGTTTGTGATCTTGGAGGCCTATCTCGATAAGGCGTACACGGCTCCCATCGGAGATACCAAACACAGAGAACTCAGGCCCCGAGAGTCGTTCGGCAACTAGGATCTCTGACCCAAACGTATCAACCAAAAGGGGCAATCGCTCCATCGCCTCTGCTCTGGTATGACAAACAACGACACCTTTTCCACCCGCCAAGCCTCGAACCTTCAACACGATGCCCCGACCAGAGGCCAAAGTCTGGATCGCCTCTTTGGCAGCAGCCATAGAGGTACAACAGACTCCACAAGCCTGGGGGATATTAAGTTTCTCCATCATCTTATAAGAGAAGAACTTATCTGCCTCCAGTTGTGCTGCAGCTTGCGAGGGTCCAAAGACCCGAGTCAGACCTCGGCTCTGAAGAAAATCAACCAGGCCTGCAGCCAGGGGTGCCTCGGGTCCAACCACGGTCAACGCTATCTGCTCTTGCTGAATCAGCTTCGCCAAAGCTTCCCAATGCTTGACCTGTCCATCGAGGGGGATGTTTCGCCCCTTTCCTACGGCAGTTCCACCATTGCCCGGCGCAAACAAGACCTCTGTCACTTGTTCACTTTGGGCCATTTTCCAGCCCAAAGCATGTTCCCGACCACCGGAGCCAAGGATCAAGACTTTAGCCATCCGTCTGCCCCATACTCGGCCCATCTGGCTCACACGACTTTCGTTCTCTCTGAGAAAGAGAGGGATATCTCCCCCCAAAACAGCCACTACAGATCCCACATCGGTATGATCTTTCAACGATCTGTTCCAGGCCATTAAGGCTTAAATAGATCAATCGGTCCGCACCCACTCGTTCACGGATCTCTTCGACAGTTCGGTCGCTCGCAATCAATTGATTACGGTCTTGAAAATCCATACCGTAAGGACAAACATCAACAATGGGAGGGGCACTGATGCAGTTTACGATCGTCTTTGCGCCTGCTTCACGAAGTCGTTGGTTGATTAATCGAATGGTGGTAGACCGAACAATCGAGTCATCCACAACAATGACATGTTTATCCCGCACCAGTTCACGGCGCAAATGTAACTTTTGAAAAGCGGTGCGAATGCGCTCCTTTTCAGTGGCTGCCGTAAAGGAGCGAAGGCTCGCCCGTGGAGGATTGTGCAAGCGTTTAAAATGCTCTCGATAAGGGATTCCCGACTCTTCAGCCAACCCGAGAGCGGCCTGTCTTCCTGAGTCCAGAACAGGGATCACACAATCACCTGTAAGATCCGGATGCTCCCGAAAGATCTGTTGTCCCAAAGCAAAGCGAAAATCCTCATGCCAATACTCGTTATAACGCGATCGAGGGTCGGAGAAATAAATACCCTCAAAGATACAAAAATGCTCATCCGGTTGGGCGTACTGAATTCGTTTGTATGTGGGCTCTTGGGTCGAAAAGACAAGCATCTCACCGGGCTTCACATCACCGAGGTTCTCACTGTTGGGGTATTGGTCAAAGGTATAATTTTCGGAGCAAACCAGAAAGCCTCCCTCGATCCTTGCAAGACTCAAAGGCCTGACACCATACCGGTCACGCAAGGCGAGCACCTTGTCACGACTAAAGACCAACAGAGAGTAAGCAGCAGGGATCAGTTCGGTCACATGGATCAGTGCTTCTTCCAAGGAATCATAGGGACTGCGTGCGATCAGATGACCGAGCACCTCGGAGTCCATCGCAGACTGAAAGATCACACCTTCTTGTGTCAGTCGTTCACGGATCTTGTTATGGAAATCCAAGGTGCCATTGTGTGCAATCGCGATCGGTCCAAATCGTGTGTCTTGAAAAAAGAGAGGCTGAATATTGGTAAGAGAGTCTGCTGCTCCCTGGGTTGCATAGCGGTTATGACCTACCGCGATACTCCCAGGCAAACCTGTGTTGAAGTCAAAATCAAAAAACTGTTCACGAACTCGCCCCACACGTCTCCGCGTGTGAAAGACGTCACCATTCAGACTGATGATACCAACACTATCTTCCCCCCGATGTTCCTGCAACATAAGACAATCATGTACATAGCGTGAAGCTTGTGGGATGTGGATGGCTGCGGCCAAACCACACTCCTCAGGTAAAAGCTCTCGCAAATTAAACTCTTGCTCTTGTGCAAGAGAGCCAGCAACGGAAAATATGCTCATCCAGTCTTCCATCTTATCGTGGTGTTGCGTAAAGCCCCTTCCCGCTCGCGGGTCCGGCAAGATCGACAGCGACCGCGAAGCCTGACTGCGCAGGCAGCCCCGTAGGGTTGAAGCCGTGGGCTGAATCAAGCGGAACTGGCCGGGGAGGATACCAAACGTGAAGCCAGTAAGTGCAAGATCACCCAAGGATACAGTTGATGCTCAACCAGGTGAATTCGTTCTTCGAGCTGCTCAACCGACTCACCTGGAAACATAGGAACTCGGATCTGAGCTAGAATGGGTCCTGTGTCAACCCCCTCATCGACAAGATGAACCGTGACACCTGTCTCCGAGACCCCTGCATCGTATGCCTTTTGAATCACATTAATTCCGGGAAACGCAGGCAAAAACGATGGATGAAGATTCACGACGCGGCCTGCATAGGGAATAACAATTCGAGGGGGAAGAATTCGCATATATCCGGCAAGCACCAGCAGATCAAAAGTCTGAGAGAGAAATATCTCCACTGCATCATTGAGCTTGCGCCGCGACCCAGCCGCCTCCAAAGAAGGTTGCACCACAGGCACACCTACTCTTCTGGCCCGCTCGATGATACGCGCCCCCGGACGATCGCAAAACATTCCCGAAAAAAGAACCCCATAAGGACGTAACGTATGTACCAACACCTCAAAATTAGAACCATTCCCTGAACCCATGACCAACAACCTCCGACCTGCCACAAGCGACAGTTCCTCCGATGTAAGTGAAGGGAGCAAGTACTTATCTGAAATAGTTAAGAGATTGGAAATGGATGATGGACTTCGGGCTTCATCGTGAGAACCAGAGAAAGATAGATTCGGCAGTCTTTCCCATGAGATACTACGCAAGTTAGAAAGGGTATGTCCACGATTCTCTTTGGCGAAGGTCATTCTCCCAGCCCATTCATCCACATGGTGAAGTGACAACAGTGCCCTGTCAAAGCGAGATCTTTTGTTGACCCGGATCGCTGAGGCCCATTGTTTTCTCCATGATCGTTGTGATGGTGTCAACCCAGCCACCTTGCGCTGTGGTAAGAGGGATCGCAAAAAGGTCGGTAACAGTAAGGGACTCGCCTCCAACCACGCCTATCTCTCGCCCTTCTACCTGTCGTTTTTTGAGAGTGCTGCGGATCATTTCCAGGTGCTTGGAAGCAAAACTCACCAAGAACCGGTGTCCCCCTTGGGCAAACAACGGCTTCGAAGTTACATCAAGAGAAAATCCGATTCTGTTGCAGATGGCCGACTCAACCGCGCTAAGCCATACATTGTGGGAGATGTCGTGACAGGAAGCCAACACCCCCCGATCAATGAATTCTAAGATGATATCATTCACTCGGCAACAACGTTCGAGGTCAAGTTCAGTCCCTGTAACAACCTGCCCTACT
>JALTMC010000386.1:10490-17723 GCA_027005175.1 Myxococcales bacterium | reverse complement strand
GCCCACTGGTCAACGCCCCCCACCCCATCCGGACTTCGTCCTGTTGATTCTGGCGGGGGTTTCCACACACACAACATAAGAGTTTTTTTCTGATGAGACTCATCTTTGTTCCACTTGTATGTGTTTTTCTTTTGGGTTGTCGTAAGAACAACGCAAAGCAAGCTGTATCTCCGGCAACATCAAAACCAAGCACGAAATCATCCAACCCCAAACAACTGACATTCTTAACCTACAATGTGTTGGCTGACTCCCGCTTTGCCAAACAACGCATCCCAGCATTGATGAAGCTCCTTAAGCAGTCATCGGCAGATATCATCGCATTGCAAGAAGTGACAGCATGGTTTTTGAATCGATTGGAAAAACAGAAGTGGGTCCGCTCCTATCACAAGGTGGGCAGTAACAAAGGAAAGCTCGCACCGGGTGGCTTGTATATACTATCGCGCTTTCCTGTCCAACAGCACCTGTACAAGAGAGTGCCGAGTCACCAGGGACGAGGTTTTCTGATGGCCCTTCTCAAGTTACACAAGAAAACCCTCGCTGTGGGAACCGTCCACTTGGAGAGCCCTCTTAAAGCAGGAGCCATTCGTGTCCTCCAGATGAAGGTCGCCTTTTCTCATCTGGCCAAAGCTGACGAATCCGTACTGCTTGGCGACTTTAACTTTGGTGATGGAGAGCAGCCTGACACCAAAGCCCTCCCCAACATCTACGTCGATCCCTGGCCGATGCTTCACCCCAAAAAAGACGGATACACCTGGGATATCAGACAAAGTGACATGGCCAAACAAGGCTCCTTTCCAGGAGAAAAGAGCCGACGAATCGATCGTATTTTAATGCGCTCTCGTCACTGGCGACCTGACATGACACGAATTATCGGCACCCAACCCATCACGCCAGGCAACAAAAACCTCTTTCCTTCCGACCACTTCGGACTACTCGCCCGATTCTACAGGCAGGGAAAGCAGAAAGAAGCCACTCTCTACTAAAGATTGCTGTTCCTCCACCCTACCCATCTGTGAAGCGAACTCTCTATTCCTCAGATTGTTCATGTTACAACTTCTTTCCGAGTTTTTGGAGAAGTTCTTTTAGAATCCGACTTCGAGGGATTCGCAGAGAAACTCCATGAAGGGAGTTGCGGCGGCAAAGGCGTCACTGGCATGGTCGATGAAGTGCTCGTCGAGGAGGTCTTCGGGGGTCAGGTTGTGAACAGCGATGAAGTCTTTTCTTTTGAGATCGACCAGGAGAGGATGGTCCTTGTCATAGCCACGAGGAGAGCGTTTGAGGCTATCGCCACCGAGTTCAAAAAGTTCTTGGAAGCCCTCGTCATCTCTCATCTCCACCCAGTCTTCTTGATGCTCATGGATGGATGCCCGGATCTTTGCCAAAGATGAAGAGTCGGGACGCCATATTCCAACTCCGAGAAAGTTGGATTCGGGGCTGATATGCAGATAATATCCAGGGGCATGAACATCTTTGCCCAGCACATGACGAAACTGAATACCGACATTTGTCTTATAAGGTTCTTTGTTTTTGGAGAAGCGAACATCCCGATGAATCCGCATCATCGAACCTCCGACCTTTCTCGCAACAGCCAAGAAACAAGGGGAGATGGCCTGCAAGCGAGGCTTCATCGCGCGAATCCAGTGAAAAGCGGGCTCCCGAACATCCACCTCATACCTGGACTTGTTGGCATGAAACCATTCTCGGTTGTTGTTGACAGCGATCTCTTCAAGAAACGTAAATAGCGATGGAGAAAATCCATCAAAAGAATCCTCTGTCATAACTCAGCCCTGTCCGCTTCGACGCGTTTTGAGATCATACTTTTTAACTCTGTTGTACAACCACGCAGGGGAGATCCCCAGCAGCTCAGAAGCTTTTTGTGCATTCATGCCCGTCTCATTGAGTGCCTGCGAGAGTATCGCTTTTTCAAACGATGAAGTTAGCTCCTTCAACAAGACAGGAGACTCACAAAGCGTTTTCGCCAACTGAACAGAGAGATTGTCCTCAGAGACAACGGTACAATGTGTTGTCAATGGAAGAGTTGAGCCGCCCGAGAGCCTCTCTTCCTCTGCCATAGCCTCAACATTCCTCGACTTCGAATGAGCGTAATCTCCTGTCGGACCCGAAGCTTCTCGGCGAGTAGAAGATAACCCAAGGTTCTCCACATCGATGACTTGGCCTTCCAGAAAGACGATAGCACGCTCCAACAAGTTACGTAGCTCTCGAATATTTCCAGGCCACAAATAAGACTCTAAGGAGCGAATCGCAGCGTCTGTCAAAGTAAAAGTAAGATCAGGAGAAATAGATTTTAACAGTTTGTCAACCAGCAACGGGATATCTTCCCGACGTTCTCGCAACGGGGGAACATCAAGTTCAACAACAGACAAACGAAAGTATAGATCTTCTCGAAATCGACCTTCTTGAATGGCTTTTTTGAGATTCTGATGGGTGGCAGTGATCAATCGAAAGTCAACATCGATCTCTTGCTCACTGTTGATGGGACGAACTTTTTTACGCTCCAGAATATCCAACAGTTTGGGTTGAAGCTCGATCGGAAGTTCTGCGATTTCATCCAAAAAAAGTGTGCCTGTATGAGCCTGTTGAAAGACCCCTTGGTGTTTGCTTGTGGCACCTGTGAACGCACCTTTCTCGTAACCAAAGAGTGTGGCTTCGATCAGGCTCGCAGGCAATGCCCCGCAATTCACCGTCACAAAAGGATTTTCAGAGCGTTTACTCTGCTTATGAATCGCTTCGGCGATGCTGGTTTTTCCAGTCCCCGTCTCTCCGGTAAGCAAAGTAACAACATCCCTTTGTCCCAAGCGAGACAACATCGTAAAGATCTTCCGCATACTGGGACTTTTTCCAACAAGCAGGCCACTCTCATCTTGGTAACTGATCTCTATCTCTTTGCGCTGACGATGAGATTTGAGTTGTAAGATCGAATTCCCAATACGGATATTCGCCCCCTCAATCACATAAGCATCAAAGACAGGACACTCGTTAAGCAGTGTGCCATTGCGACTTTCCAGATCGCGAATCCGAACCCCTCGCCGATCAAGCCAACACTCACAATGAACAGAGCTGACACGAGAATCGTTGGCCAGGATGATATCACACCACTCAGCCCGACCGATCCGTACGATCTCTTGGTCTAATCGAAATTCCAACCCAGTATGAGGACCTTCCACAACAACAAGAGAGCTGTCTTCAATGGACAACCACGACGTACGCAGTCCCGCATCTGTTGGTACAACCCGATTGATATCCGTGAGTTGAGTGGTCATACCCGATTTCGAAAAGATCATAGCAGTGTACACCAAACAGGAGAAAAAAAACGATAGCGCGATATCTCGGTCGCCCCACGGAAATGTACGGAAAAGTACAGGAGTCGAGGCATATGGAAGTTATGAATTTTTTTCCGATTCTGAGTTTTTCTTGGCTTTGCTCGAAGCTTCACGGGGGGGAAATTCAAAGCCGTGACGGCCATTGGCTTTTTGGTATAAGATCGCCCGGAAGGACCGTCCTTTCTTTGAGCGAAACCGCGTGAGAACGGAGGTTTTTCCTTCCACAAAGTAAGGAATCGCCTCTTCAGGAGTGATTGGACGTTCACAAACTTCTTTCGGCAGCACAGCAATCGGGTTGTCTGACTGCCCAACATGTGCGCGATCGATATATCGGATATTGGTCTCTACGATCTCCACGTCTTTGGGTGTAAAGACCAGGGTTTGGATAACCTCTTCTTGTTGATGCATTGGATTCGCATTGCCCTCAATCGGCTTCCCATCTTCTCCCAACACCTCCACATCGAGCTTGTATCGACTCGGCCTGCGACCTTTCTTGCTAGGACTCAGCTTCTCATATTCCTCGTCACTCAATCGACGCAGCACAAGGTTTCCTTTGTAAGTAAATGTCTTGCGACCTTGAGAGGTAAAGAAAGCAATGGGTCCAGCCTTGTGCTCCTCTGACACCAAGATCTCTGCCATCTCTTGAGGCGTCAGGACATGACCACGAATATCTTTGAAGATAAAAAATGCGCTAGCATCTTCGTCACTGAGAGTACCAAATCCCCAGAGATTCTCACGGACGGGCAGGCCGCTCTCGTCGGGAGTCACTCCCACAGGTGGATCTTCTTTGTAGAGGTCGTCGTAATCAAAATCCTTAAGAGCACTGGTTAGGCTTATTGTATTCTCACGAATTTCGTCGATATACTCATCCCGGCTCAACTCACCAGCCTCAACCTGTCTCAGTTTGTATTCCATTTCTCCGGTCAATGCGACAGAGCAAAGACTATCAGCTTCAACGCGACGCAGCAAGTCCATCATTCGAATAGCTTTCGATGTGGGGCGCAAGGCCTTTCCGTCACGTGTGACAAAACCGCGAGAGATTAAACGCTCAATGGTATCAGCGCGGGTTGCAGGTGTTCCTAGACCGCGCTCACTCAAAGCCTCGCTGAGTTCAGCATCATCGACGTCTTTTCCACAGCTCTCCATACGACTGAGCAAACCAGCCTCAGACAGACGACCTCGCGGCTTGGTCTGTTTTTCCAGGAGTTCATGCTCTGCCAACGAGACATGGGTGCCAGCCTTCTCATCCAACTCAGGTAGCGGATCGCCATGTCCCTTCACTTTCCCCATGGCAAACTGCCAACCGGGTTCAGCGAGGACTCTTCCTGAACTCAAGAAGCGGATATCTTCATCCGCTTTAACAAGTGTTGTGCGCTTTACATTCGCCCAGATCGCAGGCGGCATAAAGGCCGCAAGATAACGACGAACAACCAACTGAAAGATACGTTCATCATCCCCATCAAGTTGCCCAGGCTTGGGAATGCCCAGAGGAACAATGGCATGGTGGTCCGTGACCTTCTTATCGTTGAAGATACGCTTGACATTCTGAACACCCTCTGCCTCGACACGCTCTACGATCGGAGCAAAAACTGACATCTGACCCAACAGATCCATTGTTTTTTCAACTTCATCTCGCTGATCTTCTGGCAGATAACGTGAATCGGTACGAGGGTAACTCAGCAACTTGTGTTGTTCATACAGTCGCTGAGCAGCCCCCAGAGTTCGTTTTGAAGTGAAACCCATTGTTGAGTTGGCAACACGTTGTAAGTCGGTCAGGTGAAAGAGAAGCGGCGGCTTTTCTTTGCTCGTGGTGCGACGCTCTGTGGCAACCGCGTCCTTGGTCTTGGACAGCATCTCCACCAACTGGTCACGTCGGGCTGCGTCAAAGATGCGATCGGGCTTCTCTTCTGACTTCTTTGCAGGATCGGAGAATGTACCGCTATAGGTGTGACCGGATGCATCAAATGTACCTTTGATCTGCCAGTACGTCTCGGGCCGGTGGGCCAGGATCTCGATCTCTCGCTCAACCATCATACTTAGAGTCGGTGTTTGCACACGTCCAGCACTCCATGCACCATCGTACCGCAAACTTCGCAAGCGAATGGTCAAGGCACGGGTCGCATTCATCCCAATCAGCCAGTCTGCCTCAGACCTGCAAGCTGCTGCATCACCAAGGTTGTCGAACTCTTCACCGGGACGAAGATTCTCAAATCCACTTTGAATCGCTGAAGCTGTCAAACTGCTTAACCACAGACGCTCGATAGGAAGTGGCTTCTTAAACTCAGAGACAATGGTACGGAAGATATGCTCACCTTCACGCCCCGCATCACAAGCATTGATCACGCTAGAGACATCTTTGCGCCGCGCCAGTTTTTTTATGACATTCAGACGTTTCGTCGCCTTGGAATCACGTGTTGAATAGACAAAAGCATCGGGAATCATAGGAAGCTGAGCCAGGGACCAACGTTTCCAGTCTTTGTTGTACTCTTCAGGCTGATTGAGTTCCAAGAGATGACCCACAGCATAGGTGATGATATACTCGTCATTCTCATACCAGGCATCTTTATCATGACTATCAAATGAACCCAGTGCATCTGCAATATCTCGGGCAACACTGGGTTTCTCTGTTATTACTAATCGTTTACTCATGCTTGCTCATCCCGTTGTTCGACACATCAAAAGAACTTATTATGTTCGTTTTTTCAAGAGGGAATCCTATGAAAAGAAAAGTTCTCAAGACTCCTTTCCTCCTCCATCAAGAACAACATATCCAGAATGTCTGCAATATTCTAAGGACACTGTCAAGGAATAAGTTGGACACACATTGCCCTGACGATCTCCTGACAAGCTTACGTTTTTCTTGAAAAAATCATTCTAGCCACGACAGGTACAGGCGGCACAACCACAACCACAACCAAGTGAATTTATTATCTTTAACAAGAATTCCGTGATACCTTTCCATCGAGACTCGAAACTCTCTGAGAGAAGCCTTGTTAAAAGAAAACACTTTTTCAGCCAACGGACATGGTAAGATGAGTATACTACACTCGTGAGAGTGCCCCCCTGCACTCCTCAAGGTGTCACTCGTCAACTCAAGAAAGGAAATGTCCCTTACCCCCTTTCATTGCTTTGTAAGGAAACTGTCATGTTTAGAATCATTTTGGTATCGTTTGGCTTGTGTTTGATGTTCGGATTATCTGGTCTCGGTTCTTTTGGATGTTCCGCTCCAACACAAGAGGTAACCTGTTCTTACGAGGGAGCTACCCACCCAAGAGGTGCAAAGTTTCCAGCCAAAGACGGATGCAACACATGCTCATGTGTTGAAGGAACCGTGGTTTGTACAAACAAAGCCTGTGGAAACAAGGTTTGTGGAACCAAAGGTGGTGCCACATGTGGGAAAGACGAATTCTGCAAGATGCCCACCCATTGTGGAGAGAGTGATAAAGGTGGCGTCTGTACCAAAAAACCAGGGACCTGCGACCAGAATGTTGACCCTGTCTGTGGTTGTGACAAGAAAACATACAACAATGCCTGTGCAGCCAATGTAGCAGGAGTCTCGGTGCGAGCCAAAGGAAAGTGTGTCGCAGCAGGAAAGACTTGTGATTACAATGGTAAGACCTATAAGGATGGGGAGAATTTCACAGACAAAACAGGCTGCAACAAGTGTACTTGCAAAGATGGCAAAGCCGAATGTGGTTCTGACTCCTGCCCTGCCAAGTCCTGTAAGGTTGACAACAAAGAATACAAGAGCGGCTCCAAATGGGATAAGGGCGATGGCTGCAATACCTGTGAGTGCAAAGATGGCAAAGCCACTTGTACCGAAAAAAACTGCAACAAAGACTGCAAGTACAATGGCAAAGATTACAAAGACGGCTCCAAGTTCCCCCGAGGA
>JALTMC010000386.1:0-10480 GCA_027005175.1 Myxococcales bacterium | reverse complement strand
ATCCTTCCCCGACAAAGATGGCTGCAACACTTGTACTTGTACCGATGGCGTTGTTAGCTGCACGAAAAAGACTTGTCCCAAGAAAAGCTGTGTATACGAAGGAAAGACCCAAGCTCACGGAGCATCCTTCCCCAAGGGAGATGGCTGCAACACTTGTACTTGCACCGATGGCGTTGTTAGCTGCACGAAAAAGACCTGTCCCAAGAAAAGCTGCACCTACAAAGGAACCACGTACCAACACGGTGCGACATACAAAGCCAACGACAGTTGTAATACTTGCACTTGCAACGATGGGACATCAAGCTGCACAAAGAAAGCCTGTCCTTGTAAGTCCAACGCAACTTGCAAAGCAACGGAGTATTGTTCTGTGGCTATCGGCAAATGTGGAGGCGTTGGTGTTTGTAAGGTCAAGCCCACAGCCTGTCCACGCAACCTCGACTGGCATTGTGGCTGTAATGGCACAAATTACAGCAACAGTTGTGTTGCATACTCCAAAGGAAAGAATCTGAAATCCAAGGGGAAGTGCCCTGTCACAAGCTGCACCTACAACAACAAGACCTACAAGGATGGAGAGAAGTTTATCGCCAAAGATGGTTGTAATACCTGCACTTGCAACAAAGGACAAGTAGGTTGTACTAAGATTGGTTGTGGCACTCCTTGCAGGAGAAACTCAAACTGTAAATCGAGCGAATTCTGCAAGCGTGTTATTGGATATTGTACCGCGACCTATGGCAATTGTACGACAAAGCCCACGAGATGCGCCAAGATCTACAGACCTGTATGTGGCTGCAACAATGTGACCTATTCCAACGCTTGTAGTGCTCGTGCTGCCGGTGTTTCCATCAAGGCGAAAGGTAAATGTAAAACATCGTGCACGGGCTGCACCAGCAACAACGGCTGCCCCACAAGTCAATACTGCAAGTTCACTTTGGGGCGATGTGGCGGATGTGGCGTTTGTACCACAAAGCCGTCCATTTGCAACTCCCTCTATGCACCCGTCTGTGGCTGCGATGGAAGGACACACAGCAACAGCTGCAATGCAGCCTCCCGAGGAACCAGCATCAAAACATCCGGAAAATGCCCCTGAATAAGAACACAACAATCTTGTTGGCATTTCTACACCTCAATGGCAGGTGCTGTGATGGAGAGCCTGCTTGAGCCTGAAAAGAACAATGGCAGGTGCTGTGATGGAGAGCCTGCTTGAGCCTGAAAAGAACACAACAAGCTTGTTGGCATTTTTACTCCAGCCAGTTGCTCCCTCGTTTTTTGGGCTTTCGTTTCGGACTCTCTTCTTCATCACTCCCAAGAAAAGAATCACCGCTTTTACGAGTCCGTACAGGATGACGGCCTCGCTGGTACGGCTCCTTTTGCCCTCGAAGCTTGAGACGAGCCTTGGAGCGTCTTCCCTTGTTTGGGATACGGAAGGAAGGCATTGGGGCTCCCAGCAAACGAAAACGCCTCCAGATTTGTTTGGCCTTCTCTGGCCGACCTGCCGCATGTGCTCGAAAGTAAGCAAGTAATCCTATAGTAGGACTGTTGGGGAAGAGAGTCTCTCGGATCTCGCTGTACAGTTGGTGAAGTGGATTCTTCAGAATCCGATCGGCGATCGTTTGCGCTAAATCCTTATCCAAGAGCTTTACAAATGCCCATTCTGTCGCATAACCGTGTAGAGGAAACGCAACCACAGACTGTTTGATCCGTCTTAACAGTTTTTGCAAACTCCGGTCGCGACGGATCAGTCGAAGGATCTCAGGCTTGTGAAAGATGGCATAAGCCAGCAAATATCCTGGTGAGAGATTGCGTTTGTAGGCCCTCAGCATCCGGGCATACCCAGCATGACGACGGGCGAGATTGTCGCTCAGTTGATAATAAAGAGTCCTCACCAGAGACTGATGTGTTGCGCTACTAGGGAGTCGCCGGTACGCTCTCTCTGCCAGTGCAACCAGAGGTTTCGCTGCAACACGACCGCCCAAGGCAAAAGCGGCCAACTGGAGCTGAATCTGAGTGGTGACAGCGATAGCATAATCGACTCTGGAGCGATAACGCAGGGACCGCACCAGCCGTTTTTGTCGTCGTATCCGTCGTTGTATCTTAAAGAAACCCTTTCGAGCAAGAGCCCGACTCTTGGCTGTCGTTCGATACAATTTTAAGTTCAAGAATTGATACTTTCCAAGGCGCAAGTGCTGCCGAAGATCGCGCATTCCTTTTTCGTTGGCAGAGAGCCAGTAGAGGCGAGGTAACGTATTGTAAACATTGGATGATTTGGGTGCCAAGATCATCTTTTTTTGGTACCGCGAGACAGAGAGTCGAAGCTTTTTATTCTCCATCAACGGCTTGATATATCTTCGCTTCGAAGCCTCATCGTTGTAAAAATAAGACAACAGTCCTAGGTTTATCGTTGTTCGCAAAGAGCGCCAATCCACAGAGTCTCCCACCACATCGATGATAGCAGCGCTTAACAGAAAGTGTGCAGTGTTGCCCAACATAATGCTGTCGCTGGGCTTCAAGGTGAGGGCTTTTTCAAGTAGTTTGAGCCCCTTTAAAAAGTCTCTTTTCTCACCGGTAACACGGAACAAGGAGAAGTAGACCAAGGCACAATTATTGAGATTGTATGAACTCTTGTCCATATCCTGGTATCCCTTAATGACCTTGCGAAAATAGCGGGAGGCTTGTTTGAGATTGCCTCTCGCCTGAGCCTGCTCACCGCGAGCACTATTCAAAGCGATCGTAATACGAGGAGAATTTCCAGAGCGCAGCAGCCAGCGCACACGCTCCTCCAGCCGAGAAGACGTTAAGGCACGGATATAAGCAGCTCGATGTTTCAGCTTTGGAGTTTTCCCCGTTTTGTACGCTTCTTCAGCCAACATACCGGCCCGACCGGACTCACCCAGCTCTCGCATAACCGAAGCCAGTCGCATCAACACACGATAGCTTCGTTTGGTTTGTCGAAGCACACGATCAAATAGTTTTTGGCCCTTGCGCGGTTTTCCCATCCAATAATACACTTGGCCCAAAGAAAGTTGGTATCGACTGCTTCGCCCAGCAACCCCCCGAATGGCCAGAAAGATACGCTCGGCATCTTGGAGCTCTTTGTTGCGTTGCTTCGCGTCTTTGACACGACGAGCCCGGTACAACAAAACAATTCCCAAATCCATAGCAACAGGGACAATGCGAGCGGCTCGAATCCAGCTCTGCCTTGCTCGACGCAAACCAGGATTTCGTTGCACTTTGTTTTGCACGTAAGCAAGATAACGTCTTTGTTTTTCCACCTTACTCAGGGAACGGTAATCCAAACCCAAGATCTGTACACGCCTACTGTGACGACGTAATCGCCTTCGAGCGCGTCGCCACACTCTCTTCCGAAATGACGTATCGATGGCTCTGTATTTCTTTTCCGCTCGTCGCAATCGCTTTAATCGCCCCTCCGTGTACGGCAACAGCAACTGGTAGGCTGCATTTAGCTTTCCTTTACGAAAATAGATCTGCCCAAGAACTCGTGCGCCCTCCTGCTCTTTCAACTGCAAACGAACAGGCTCTAAGATCTTTACACAACGAGCATATCTCTTTTGCTTTTCATAAATGACTGCCAACTGTGAGACCATTTTTAAATCTTTGGGATTTTGAGCAACCACGGCCTCCAACAATCTTTGCTGGTGTGCCAAATGTGCTTTGCGGTCGATGGCCAAAGAGCTGACGAGTTTCAGTAATTTAAATGCCTGCAATGGATGCGCAGCACCCCGTTTTTCAACCAGCCGACTCACTTTCACATACAGCGAATGAAGTGGAACCTGAGACGTACTTAATCGAGACTTTCGAGTGTCATGCACATCGAGCAATACAGAAACGACAGCTTGAGCCTGGCTCAAAGACATCGTCTCCAGCTTTGACTTTAATGTTAGCAACCCCGCCACTCCCTTGCGTTGAAGCGAAGTTCGACTGTTTAAAACATCGCGGTACTTCCGAGCCGATGTTGCAAAGTCGCCGGATTGAAAGGCATGTGTCGCGCTTTTGAGATTTCGCTGTGCCCGAGCTTCTGGAGTGTTGTAGTAACCATCCCATATACCCACACCCGAGAGCACCAACACTGCAGCAAGGAGAAGATAATTCCACCCTTTGGCAAAACCCGAGAGAGGTTCTTTGCCGAGAAAGTACCACCCTCCCGACTCCGCCTCAACCACTCGATAGGCACCGAGCGCAACAAGGGGAATAAACAAACCACACAGACAGTGTGTTTTCACATAACTCTGTGTGGGCTCATGAAAATCTCTCTTGCCATACACCGACGCTCCAAAACCATTGAGTCGAAACATCCAGGGGGAGCTTTTTATCGGCTTAAGTTTTGGAAAGAGATGTCGCAACTCCGCATCCAAATGGGCTTGTTCTTCATGCATAAGAAGCTCCTTTGTCTAAAAAGCATGGGTTGACTCATCAGAAAAAAAAAACTTTTATCCTGGGAGCATGGGAACTCCCTCCAGAATCTACAAAACGAAGCCCGGATTTGACGGGGGTCGTTGACTATTGTTACATACGTGGCAATTTGTCACAAGTTGCAGTCTTTCGGGTAAAAACTTTCTGAAGTTGTCGTTCGATGATCAGATCAGCGAGCTGAATGGGAATCTCTGAGAACTCTCCCTGAAAAGCTCTCTTCACTTTTTCCTCGCTCACATCGACGCGGTACAGGATCTGCATTAAGCGGTTCATGTCACGATCCACCAAGCGCAGAATGACCTTGGAAAGCATCTGACGCAGCAACTCATAGGCCCGGTATGCGTCATCTTCCGAAGGTTCCCACTGTTGAGGCAAATGGAATTGAGCTGGCATAGCCTCTACGACTTCACATATCAGTGCAAATCCAGCGGAAGGATCTCTAGCACTTTCCTCTTCCCATCGAACCAAAGAGTCAGACATTGTTTACTTTGCTCCAACAAAGAGTGAATCAAAGAGAAGGAGTCCTGAAAAATGGGTCATCATGCATACCCTACTGTTCGAAGCGCATGGCGGAGAATCTGCAACGCACGACATGTCAATTTGTCGGTCGATTCATCCCTAAGATAACCAAAAAGATGGTGGCAAACAATGGGCCGAGCATACCTGCGATGACAAAGAGAGAGGCCCACCCTGTTACATTTTGGTGCAAATAGAAGGTTTGTACGGTGGTCAGAACCAAGTCCGTACTGGTCGCTCCGGCAAGGAAGATAGCAAAAGTATGTGCGATGTTTTTTCGTTTCGCCGTCAATCGCCCCAATCCACCTAAAGCAAGGACTAAAGCGGTATCAAAGGCAACCCAAGCATATTGTGTGCTGATGCTGCCAAACCAGCGCTGACCATCCGCCAGTGCCAGCAGCAAAGTCCAGGGGATAAGCAAGCTCGCAAGCCAGTACAAACCTTGTGACCAGCGTTGGTATGGGATGTGTGCGACCCATCGTCTCGCAGAATCCCAGCCAAAGGCGAACAAGCCATCACCAAGCAAAGCTCGCAAGACGATATGAAGGTCTCTCACGCTGAGACGATGACCCACCGCGACAATGTACTGCATGGTCCATTGGTCAGGAACAAATCGCTGTTTAAAGGAACGCAGCCCTGCAAACTGATAGAGACCTCCAAGATGCCGGTAGGAGAAGCGAAACACACGATGCAACCAAGGATGACTTTGGGGCTCTTCTTCCACGTGGGACAGTGGGCTTAGTCCCAACGTAGCGTACAAGCTACCCTCCTCCTTAATCGTGCGAAAGGCCGTGTCGATCAGAAGTTCAACCGTACCATTCGGCGCACCGGGAACCCGAAGGATATCTTCAAAGAACCACCCTCCTCGCTCATACACAGGAATGGCGATCAACACCCCGACAGCCCTGCGATCTTGTTCAGCAATAAAGTACCTGCGCTGTGAAGGGAGGTGAAAGGGTTGTAAGTCCACCATAAACTGCATTGGGCTGATCGTACGAGCCGCTTTCCACTGCTCCACAACCCATGAGATCTCCGAAGCAAGAGGGCCATGGTCTGCCAGGATCTCCTCCGGCGTCACAACATGGATCGCAACACCTTTTCGTTGAGCACGTCGGACTTGGGACCGCAAGGTCCGATGTTTCCGAGTATCGGTTTCATAAAGAACAGGGTTCCATTCGGGCTGCTCACCAATCGGCAAGACATCAAACATGCCGATTTCAGCCTCGTGAAGAGCCTGTACAAAGGAGTCTTCCACAGAAACAAACAAAGCCCGATGTCCGGACAATTCACAGTCTTGAAGAAATGCTTTTGTGGTGACAGCAAGACTCGACAACGGTGCAATCGGTGGTCCAGCCACAACGCGATACGACGAGCACAAAACATAGGCCACCGCGACATGTTCCCCTTCGATCTCAGCAATCCAGTATTCGTACCCCGTCTCCATCACCTGAAAGGATGTGGCATGCTGACCATGCCGTTGCAAGATAGCAAAAACCTGTTGCTGGGTCTCCGATAAAGCATCCACCGAAACCCATGTGCCAGAAGAAGAATGAAGTTCCATCATTTTTTATACGATACGTTTCCTACAGGCCAAGACCCCAAACAAAAATAAGAAGTTTCATCATTTTTTATACGATACGTTTCCTACAGGCCAAGACCCCAAACAAGAGAGTCATCGTTGTACGGATTGTAGTGTAACATGATGCTCTCAAAGAATACACCATTCAACCCAGCCAACCTCCAGAAGCAACGGGTTTGAAGTCGAAGTCATTTCCGAGTATAGTACGCCCCGCAAGCTAGGGAGTTGTCCGCTAGCTGAGGAGCCAACCGTTCTTCGATCTTCATCAAGTCTGTTTCATCGAGGAATATTGAAAGCAGGAGCCATTCGTTGTCATCAGTGCAATTTCCGTGGGAGACCCTTAAGGCGATTATAGGTGGGGAGTCAGCGATTGATGTTCCTCGTCTACAGGTCTACAGCTTACAGGAAGCCAGTGACTTCTTAGCAAATTATGGATTCCGCTGTTCTGTACCGCTCCACAACGAAGAGATGGAGAGGATACGAAAGGAGGCCATCGAGTTTCTGGAGAGCAAGTTGCTCAAGGATGAGCCTAGCCTTTCGATTCCCCCTGAGATACGAGGACAAACGGATGTTCGTCAGTTGCTTCTTTGGGCCTCTAGCAAGAAGCGCGATGACCACCAACGTTGGACCTGCACCCTGCTTCGTTTAATGCATACCATTGCACATGGCCCCTCGCACTTTGACGAACAATTTGGAGAGCAAATTCGCTCTCAAATCCTTCAGCGTTATGCTCCACACCTTCACAAAACAGACAACGGTGAAGTTCTAGGTGATGGGGAAGACAGCATTCCTCTCGTAATGTTTGAGATCAAGCGAGCCAAGCCAAAACACTCCCTGATTATGAAGCTGCTCCACAAACCAGAGAATGTAGCTGCCGATGTCTTCGACCATATCGGAGTCCGCTTTGTCACACGAGACCGGTATGATGCTTTACTCGTCGTGCGATACTTGCGGTCTCACAATGTGTTTATGTTCGCCAACGTAAAACCCAGTCGTTCACGCAACACCCTCATTGACCTCGATTGGCTGCGAGAACAAACGCAGCGATTGCAAGAGAGAACTCCACCCGACCCTTACGAAGAGAGCGGTATGGTGCGAGCGTTACGTTTGGCCTTGGAGGCCATGCCTTATCCTGGCCCTCCAGAAAAATCGAGCAACCCATTCAGCTCCAGACGTTATCACTCTATGCAGTTCACCTGTCGCCAGATGATTCGTATTCAGAACCCCTATGCCACCTCGGTTGTTGCGAAGATGGAAGCGTTACCAAGCGAGTCAGAGCTCGAACTCCAGCAGGTTTTGTTACAAGACCTTGAACGTGAAAAGGAGATTCGCTTTTTCTTTCCTTATGAGATCCAGATCATGGATCGCAAGAGTTATGAACAAAGCAGATATGGAATGGCAGCCCACTCAAAGTACAAGCGACGCCAACTTGAATCCGTCAAGCGCCGTGTTTTGGGCGATCTCCTCCCCCCACAGCCCCCTTCCGGTAGAGTCGATCTACCTGTGGACTAATATGAGGCAAGTTCGGCTGCGTGATAACTCTTTTACACCACTTCCGACAGAGTCGATCTACCTGTAGACTCATGTGAGCCATGTGAGCAGAACCTCAACCTCCAGAGATTTCACATGGCAGGCTTTTCGTACCAACCCAATATAGACTTTAGGCTAGGACTCCCTTATATTGGCCTTCGAACACAAATTGGAACACAAAAAGAGGAAGGCACTCGATGAGCAAATCGTGGCAACTCCAAGTGGACTTACCTGAGAAGGTACGCCTTGGGCTCAACCATTTGGCCAGAGAATTACGTGCATCCCTCGGGGATTCACTTCACTCCGTTGTGTTGTATGGATCATCTGTCAAAGGAGAGTTCTCGCGAAACTATTCCGATGTCAATGTGATGCTTGCAATAGAGCCCATCAACACCGTCGTTCTCGACAAAGTCGCACTCCCCATACGCCAAGGACGCCGCAATTTCCGCTTGGCCCCCTTGCTGATTTCTCCCACCGATCTCCGCCGCTCTTGTGACGTCTTTCCCATCAAATTTCTCGATATTCAACAGCATCACAAGGTGATTGATGGTGTGAATATCCTCGACGATTTAACGATAGAACGCTCCCACCTCAGATTGCGATGTGAACAAGAGTTTCGCAACCTGCTACTGCGTATGCGGCATCTGTATCTACAACGATCTTTCTACAATGAACAGTTTGAAATGACATTACTCAAGCTATTCTCTTCTCTGTTGATCGGTATCGACGCCTTGCTTTATTTACGAGAAGGCAAACACTTCGTAAATCGACACAAGATCATCGCAGCATCCACAGAATATCTGTCGATACCACAAGAGCCACTGGCTCGTTTACTGCAGTTGCGACTGGGCCGATGGAGACCCACCCGAGACCAACTCAAACAAAGCTACGAAGATCTTATGCGCATCGTTGAAGTCGTAGCCAATATCGCAGATCGTATGGAGGAAGAAGAGACTGAGCCAAAACAAGCTGAGCCAAAACAAGCTGAGCCAAAACAAAAAAAATCAGAAGAACCAAAATTAGAAGAAGCAAAATCAGAAGAACCAGAACCTAAGAAAGCTACCAAAAAGAAAGCTACCAAGAAGAAAGCTACCAAGAAGAAAGCTACCAAGAAGAAAGCCACCCAAGAAGAGACAGAGATGAAAGAGCCGCAGGCTCTAGAAGCATCGAGAGACGCTCAAACATCGGATAAGGCATCGGATAAGGGATAAGAAGATATGGACTTTCTCAACAATCCTATTGCAAACATGACGGGGCCGAGTTTTCTACTTCTTTATAGTTTAATTTGTTTGTCCTTTCTCTTTTTTTCCTGGCTTGCGTTGCGGCGCTCTGATCGCAGCCGAGAGCTACCTCCTCTGCCCATAAACAGTGAGCCAGATCCTTACAAAATCGCTTATCTACGTGGAGGAGAGAAAGAAGTTGTTCGGGTTGCGATCTTTGATATGGTGCAACGTGGCTTCTTGCTTGTTCACAATGGAAAAGTAGAGCAGTCACCCGATGCCCCATCCACTCGTCATCTCGATGGGCTTCAACAGTTGTTGTTTGAGAATATCTCTTATCCCACAAGCCCCGATGAGCTTACCCAAACCCATAGGCTGTTGTTGGAGATTCAGCAATTCTGCAAAGAGTTCCGAAGAGAGTGTGTTCAGGAGCGACTGCTGATCTCAGGAGTGTCACGACAACTTTCTCGCAGTTTGAAATACGTAGGCTTGATTCTTTTCCTCGGCCTTGCAGCTTATAAAATCGGTGTCGCTCTCTCCCGTGGTCGAAGCAATGTACTCATTTTGATCATTCTAACCATCGTCTGGAGTGTGTGGTTGGTCTCTGTGACCACTCTTCCCAGACTCAGTGTGCGAGGAAAAGACTTCCTTGACCGCCTCAGTCTGGCATTCTCTCAAATACAACAGCGTATACAACACGGTGAGATCGTTGAAGGAGACCCCGATTACCTCTTTGCAGTGGGCCTGTTTGGTACTGCAGTTCTCGCAGGTACAAGCTTCGCAATGCTGCACGATCTGTTCTATCATCCCATGGCTATTGGCTCGACCTTCGATCATATCTACATGGACAGCTACAACAGTTGTGGTAGTGGTTGCAGTGGTGGATGTGGCAGCAGTTGTGGTGGAGGTTGCGGCGGAGGTTGCGGAGGTTGCGGAGGTTGCGGTGGATGAGTCTCGCCCTCACCCAACATCATCCCTTCCAGCTCTCGGTGTAGGGCTGGGTTTTCGTCCCTCCTTTCGCAGCGATTTGTTTCGGCACCAAGAGCAGGTAGACTTCCTAGAGATCATCATCGAACATTACCTGGAAGCCTCTCCCGAGAAGATGCGGGAACTCGATCTCCTCTCCTCCCACTTTACAATCGTTCCTCATGGATTGAATCTGTCCCTGGGCAGCGCAGAAGGCCTTGACCTGTCTTATGTAGAGAAG
>JALTMC010000385.1 GCA_027005175.1 Myxococcales bacterium | reverse complement strand
GGACAAGGCACAGTATTGCGTTGTTTTGGATTTTCTATACCATCCTTTCTGGATCGCGTGAGAACGACTCATCCTTGCATTGGCGATGAACAATATTAAGGCATACATAGAGATGTGTAAAGCTCTGGTCAACCTCATGGTTCTGGTTTCTCTTGACGTTGAGGGTGATTGTTGTCTAGTATGCCGGCATTCTCGGTTTTTTGTGATGATGCAAAAGGAGCTTTCATGACCCTGAAGATAAGTTTCATGTGGTTGGCAACCAAAACACAAACCATCTCGTATCTTTTTGAATCAACAAACAACGTAAAAATTGCGATGTCGATCATGATAGCGGTGGGATTGCTTACTTTTGCTTTCATCATGCGCAAGCGTGTGTTGGTGCTTTTTAAGTTGCGCCATGAGCCTTTTCGCTTTGACCATATCGAAGAACGATTCAAACGTTTGTTGTTGTTTGGCTTTGGTCAAAAAAGGATGGTCAATCCGGAAGAGTTTAAGCCCGGTTTGGCTCATGTGATGATCTTTGGGGCTTTTATGGTGCTGACCTTGCGCACTCTAACGCTCTTTTTGATGGGGTATTTTGGGTTTGACTTTGCTCTCCCTGGCCTGGACCCTGCTGGCCCTGTTGGAGCTGGTTATCTTTTTCTCAAAGAGCTTGTGGTGCTCTCTGCTCTGTTGGGAACGACATACTTTCTCTATTTGCGTTTGGTCAAGAAACCCAAACGGATGAGTGCCTCTGCTGAAGGTGTGTTTATCCTTTTCTTGATCCAGGGCTTGATGATCACAGAGATCTTTTTTGAAGCAGCTCTCCTTTATCAAGCGGGTCATATCGATGTTATGTTGCATCCTGTGGGTGGCCCTGTTGCAATGCTGTATGGGGCTCTTGGACTATCAGCCCAAACCGTGTGGTGGCTGGGGATGGCCAGCTATTGGATCCATTGCTTTATCATCCTATTCTTCCTCAACCTGTTGCCCATTGGAAAGCATTTCCATGTGATCACTGGTTTGGCAACCGTTTTCTTTCAAAGAGTTCGCTCGATTGGTCAGTTGTCTTGGATCGATATCGATATGGAAGCTGATCTCGACAAACAGTTTTGGGGCATTGAAAAGGTCGAACATATGACCTGGAAGATGATCCTCGACACCTACTCTTGTACAGAGTGTGGTCGTTGTTTAACACATTGTCCAACGTATCTGACAGAGAAGCCGCTGACCCACAAAGGTCTCAATCTGACGATCAAAGACCATCTGTTAAAGTCTGCTGATACGATCTTGTCGGGTCAGTCAGAGACTCTACCAGAGCTAGTGCCCAGTGTGATCTCGGCAGATACCATCTGGTCATGTACAACATGCGGGTGGTGTGAAGAAGCCTGTCCTATTTTTATTGAGCAAGTGCCTCGTATTGTTGATATGCGTCGCTATCAAGCGATGGTTAAAAGTGATTCAGGGGACTTTCCTCAGGAGGCCATCAATGTCTTTCGTGGCCTGGAAGAGCAGTCCAATCCATGGAATCTGAGTCAGGCGGAGCGTGGCTCCTGGGCAGAAGGTCTTGCTATTCCTACTGTGCAGGAAAATCCTGATTTTGATTACCTTTGGTATGTGGGTTGTGCTTCAGCCTACGATGATCGTCAAAAGAAAGTGGCAACAGCCTTGGCTAAGGTTGTGAATGCTGCAGGTCTTAACTACGCTATCCTGGCAACCGAAGAGAGTTGCAATGGTGACACAGCACGGCGGCTGGGCAACGAGTACTTATTCCAACAACTGGCCCAGCAAACCATCGATACCTTTGGCAAATACAAAGTCCGCAAGATCTTTACTCAATGCCCTCACTGCTTCAATGTGTTCAAAAATGAGTACACTCAGTTTGGTGTGGAGTACGAAGTGTTTCACCACAGTGAACTGATCCAACAGCTCCTCTACGATGAGCGAATTCAGCCCAACAAAGAGTTTAATGAACTCGTAACATACCACGACTCTTGTTACTTGGGACGCTACAACAAGATATATGAAGAGCCACGCCGAATGTTGCGCAGTGTTCCGGGTGTTGAGGTTGTTGAGATGCCTCGTCATGAACGTCAGAGCTTTTGTTGTGGTGCTGGAGGTGGTCGGATGTGGCTGGAAGAGCACATCGGTGATCGGATCAATCAAGAGCGTGTCAAAGAAGCTGTCGAAACAGGTGCCACCACAATCGCTTCAAACTGCCCCTTCTGTATGACCATGCTTACAGATGGTCTTGGAGAACTCGGTATCGAAGGTGTCAAAACCAAAGATATCGCGGAAATCGTAGCGGACAGCCTCGAAGAGTAATTCACGGCTTACGAGGGCGTCCATCATTTTATCTTACGAGGATGCCCACAGTTCTTTCATCTGTGACGGTGCTGTGATATCTCAACTTGTAAGGGGGTCCACAGTTCTTTCATCTGTGAAGGTGCTGTAGAAATCTCAACTTGCAAGGGTGTCCATCGTTTTATCTTGTGAGGATGTCCACAGTTCTTTCGTCTGTGAAGGTGCTGTGAGAGCTTAACTTGTGAGGATGTTCACAGTACTTTCGTTTGTGACGGTGCGTACTGTGAGATCGTAGCCTGTGAGGATGTCAACCTGCGAGGACGTTGTAGGCATCTGCGATGAGTGCGAACACTTCGGACATCTTTCGAGAGACTTCGGAGTGTGTGCCTGGGGGTAGGACATCGGGGTGGTATTCGCGGGCGAGTTCGAGATAGGCGCTACGGATCTCGCCTGGGCTTGCGCCACCTTTCAGGCCAAGGCGTTGGAGGCGGCCTTGGTTGTTGAGTTCAGTAATGTATCCGTCAAGTTCATTCAAGCGATGTTGGACCCGTGTGCCGAGCAGTTCTTCGTTCACACTGAGAAGATCGACTTGCCATAAGAGAAAGACAACGCGGTAGGCTTCTTCTTCTGTGAGCAACCCTTGTTCAACGATATCTCCAATCACATCATCGAGAGGATCCTGGTTGAGGATGGAGAGGTAGAGGCGTCTTTCTTCTGTGCTCAGATCAAAGTCGTCGATAGAGACTTTGGGGTGTATCATTCGGGCAACGCGGTGGTGGATCAATGGCATGAGGCGCTCGTTGAGTCGAGCCTCGGGAAGCCAGTTAAATACACCTTCTTGAAGGAGCTTGAAAAAATCATATACGATAGGAAATTGAGCACCTGTGATCTGATTGGGATAAAATCGGTAGGTCGCATTGTTTCCCCAGCCTAGTGGGCTAAATATTCTCTGTTTGAACTGGTATGTGAGTGCCGCCTGGATCTGCTCATTTGACAGAAGTCCCTCTCGCAATAGGATCTGACCCAGTGGCCGCTCTTCTTCCTCACTGGCTGCGATCGCGGGTCCTACTTGATCGCGAGAAAGCATGGATTGCTGGATAAGTATCTCTCCCAGCCGAGTTTTCATGTTGCTGGAAGTGGCGTAGGTTGGGAGTCCAAATTCAAAGAAGATATCAACGGTGTTGTCATTGTGGCGCAGATAGAGTCGTCCACTCTCTTGATGGAGATGCAATCGATACAACAAGTAGGGCAGAGAAAACTGACTGAAGTTACCCGAGTAGATCTGCCCTGGTCCAGGGGGAAGCACTTTGCCACGATGAAAGACAATGCGTCCTTCGATAGGGAGCGGCATCTCCTCCACCGAGAATGCATCGATCTCCTGACTGCTAGACCTGTCTTTGTTCTCCCAAAGAGATTGGAGCTCAGCATGTGTGGAAAGTGGGAACTCTCCCTCTGAGGAAATCAAGATATCATCCGCTGTGAGCTTGCCTGCAATCACAAATGCTTTAATCACTCGAATGGAGTAGGGGCCTTCGAGTTTTCCGTCTTGCTTTCGGATTGTATAACTGTTCAAGGTCGTCACTTCCTCACGGTTGTTGTGGGTAATGGAACTTGTCTTCCTATACTCTCGATCGTATCAGGTTCTTGTACTCAGTTTTTTTCTTGCTCTAGGGCCTCCGTCTCGGCCTCCAGCGCGGCTTCCGTCTCGGCCTCCAGCGCGGCTTCCGTCTCGGCCTCCAGCGCGGCTTCCGTCTCGGCCTCCAGCGCGGCTTCCGTTTCGGTCTCCAGCGCTGCGATCTCCTGATCCATTTCAAGGTCCATTTGACGACGGTCTGCTTGAAAAGAGAGGCGGCGGCGGCGAGGCTTTTCGACGCTAATCCACCACCACCACGTCCGCCAAATCCCCAAGACGATAAGGATCCAACCCCAGTTTATCCCTGTTTTGGGTACCGTAAATGACTCGTGCCCTGTCCATTCTGAAATCAGAAAAAATAGACCAATGGCGGTCCAAAGAACTCCCATTCCTAAGCCCATATTTTTTTGCCTTTCTACCGGTTGTTTGTATCAGCAAAATAGCCTGTCAGACCCTGAATCAGGCTTGACAGATTAGGCTCCAATGTACGTCGAATCATCGTTTCTATGGTGGGTTGTACTTTTTTGGCTAGAAATCGAGGCACACCGGGCATACGTTCGGGATAAATGGTAAGATTGCATTGAATACGAATCAAGGTTTGACCTTCCAGGCTCGGGTGTGGCCCAAAGTGATTGGTTCCTTTGGCGTCGTACAAATCATTGGCAATCGGAGACTCCAACTCAAAGTCAACAGAGTAGGTCTCATTGTTCCAAAGCGCGTAATCTTTCCAGGAAAAAAATTCGGGTTTGACGAATTTTTGAATCAAACTTGGGATATTTGAGGGTCGAGAGAACCATTGATTGACGGTGGAGAGGCGTCCGTCGTCTCGCTTCTCAGTGCTGAGGACGTCAATTCGCTCTATGTCCGGCATATGAGGGACGATCTTTGCCATCTCATCTCGTACTAAGGGAAATACAATATCTGCGGGTTGTGGGATCGTACCCTCTACCTCCAGTAACATCAACCAGCTCCTTTTTCATCTCATCTGTATAAGATATCTCTTGCAAAGGCTACAGGGTACCGCGAATAGAGGCAAATGTCTAGAGCAACACAGCAGACTTGATTTGTAGTGGGATGGAGCAAGGAAGTAAAGCAAAACGTTGGAATGTTGGTCATAAGAAAGCGAAACCTCTACGAACACGTCA
>JALTMC010000384.1:12257-17896 GCA_027005175.1 Myxococcales bacterium | reverse complement strand
CTTCTGGAGCAAGAAGGATGCGCTCAGGGTCCACCCGCATCCGAGATTCTAAGTCTTTCTGAATGGAGGGGCTAACTGCCACAAAGGCATCAACCTTATCTTGAAACCACCGCCACCCTCGACTGTCACGTTCAAAGTCCCGAATGAATTGCAGGATGGGCTTGCGAGCCAACCACCCCGTCGCCAGAGCGGGTAGATTGCCATTCACAGCATTGTTGAGAATTATCGCATCATACTGACTTTGAACCAACCGTCGCATCACGGAGAGTGGCTGCTTCACCATGATCTGAAGAAATTCATGCTTTGGAATAGGATAGCTTGTTTGTGCGGGCATTGGAAACCATCCCACACCAGCAGGTAAGTGTTCACGCACATTGATGGCAGACATGACATCGAAATGGAGTCCACGACGTAAACCCCACCGCAGAACAATTTCGATACTCGTGAGAGATCCACCAACATTGTGGGCTCCCTCAATCACCAGTATCCGTTGTGACACAGAAGAACTCCTTTCACGACAAAACATCAATACAGACCCCACAAGATCAAACACTTCAAAACATCAGTGTGGACCTCATAAGTTCAAACACCTTCAAAACATCAGTGTGGATCTCATAAGTTCAAACACTTTCAACGTGCCCGTGTGGGCTTCATAAGCTCAAACGCTTCAAACACTTTCAAGGTACGAGTACGGGCCTCATGAGGTTGCACACTTTCGAAGGACAGACAGATACAAAGGGCCCCACGCGCTTGAATCAGGAAGATAGTAATACCCATGTTCCGTGATTTCAGATCGAGGCAAATCCACAGTAACAGATTCAAATCGTCCTCGCCTTTTTTTGTACAATTTATCCAACACCCCGTCACATTCAAGCGGGGAGATGGAGCAAGTCGCATATACGATGGTCCCACCTTCTCGAACCACATCGAGGGCAGAGACCAGCATTGTATACTGGCGTTGTGCGAGCTGACGACTTCGAGCAGGTGTCCATTGGGCCATCTCTTTGGGCAGATGGAGCAAGTGACGCTCAGACGAACAAGGAGCATCCAATACGATCCAATCGTATGCCTCCTTTTCATACAAACACCACTTGCGTGCGTCATAACGTGTTAATCGGATTTGCCTCGCGAGCATGGGGCCAGGAAGATAATCATGAAGCACACGTTGTAGCCGATGAAATCGGTCTTTTGATAGTTCATTTGTCGTGAGAGTTGCTGTTGATGAAAGTTGAGCTGCCATTTGCAGGGTTTTTCCACCTGGAGCAGCACACAGATCCAAGACATCACTGGCATCGTCCAGAGATAGAACTCTTGAGAGCATCGCTGAAGCACCATCGAGCAGATAGTAGCAACTTAATCCGGATTGATCATGGGGTGGTGGAGGAAGATCATCGGCCTCATAGCATCCTGGAAGAACAAGAGAGGGCTGTGCATCTTCAGGTAAGATATCCTTGGGATTGGCGTCGGACCACGGGTTCCACCAAGCGACATGAGAAACGGGACGCACAAGGGCCTCACGCAAAGAGTCCCACCGCTCTCCCCAATGCTCCGAATACCAAGCATCGAAGGCCTCCACCCCTTTTGGTTTGTGACGCCTCATCTCATCCTCAAAGTGGGAGTTTTAGCCCCACGAAAGAAAGGGGAAACCAAACTCCTGAGCCGACTTTATTCGCTTTTTGTCATCCTCAGAATTGGATTTCAGTTCCACGAAAGGAGCACGTTCATTTTAACAAGGTTAATAATGAAATCGATATGATAACATCTATCCATTAAAACACTGCCAGAACACTGACCGGTTGGAAGGACCGAGGTAAAGCAGTCCGTTGCGAGTCTGACAAGACATGACGCTGAGGCATAGTAGCTATTCCAAGAAGTCATAACGAAGTCAGACGACGTAAATGGTTGTTTTTACGACCGACGGCAAAGCGGTTGTTTCGTGTTCTAGAAGTCCGTGATAGCTCCCCCTTACTGTTTTTCTCTTCGACAATAAAGTTTGCGAACGCACTTACGCTCCCTCAGAAGACAGAAACTCCCCCACCAAAAAGTACACGTAGATGAGCACGTGACACTCACAGCCCAACGACAACGTTTTTGTGGGGAGGGTGTTGAAGGTTTTTCCTGCAAGATCAGTGTTGATGTTGTTGTTGAAGTCTTCTCTTGGTTGAGTCCCGAATTCTCAGAAAGTCCAGGGCCACCACAAGCAGAGAGTATCATTGCAACAACCAACAATACAACATAAAGAGGCTTCTTCGTTTTCATTTCGTATTTTCCTCATGTGGGATCACCCCATCAAGTGTGATTCCCTATCGTTAATCCGCACAAAAAGGGCCATATACCATGGCAGAAAGATTAAGACAATGCAGTATCGAATGCGGAAGGATGTCATCATTCCTTGCGGCAAAAGCAACCATAGCCAGAACTCGTTGCTGTATGTGGGGAGCGTGGTTTGCCAGTCACGAGACAGCTCGCAAGTCTCTCTTACCGCCAGAGTTTGCCGCTTTGAGAAACATTCCTCGTTAGGACTTTCTATCACATATTTTTTCCTCCGAAAAAGAGACTTTGTACACATTCTCGGTGTTAGATAGAATAGTGATTGTTTGTAACGAATTATCCGCATGATAAAGGAAGATATTGAATGTTAAAAGTCAGGTGTAGGGAGCTTCATTGTTGGAGAGTGATATTGGCTTTGTTTGTTAGCCTCCTCTTGTGGGGTGGCTTGTCTTGTTCGCCAGCGACAAGCCAGGAATGTGACGACAAAAAAACCTGCCCTGCAGGTAAGAGCTGTATCGCGGGAAAGTGCGAAGTGTCCACTGTTGGAGAAACCTCACAAGAAAGTTCGAAGGATGCGAGTGTTCCCGAAGAGCAAGGGTTTTCTACAGAACGAACGGCGGAGGTAGTGCCGGAGCCCACAAAAGAAACACTTCCGGAAGGCAAGTATCCAATGATCTACAAATGGAGCAAAGCAACATCACCTACACAAGTTGATTTGTATGCAGTATCCATGGCAACGGAGAGCAAGGCTTGGGCAGTGGGTGCCAAAGGCACTATCTTAAAGACAGAGGATGGGGGTGCAACCTGGAAGTCGCAAGATGCTGGCCTTACAGAAGACCTCTATGCAGTCTCCTTTGTGGATGGGAAACATGGCTGGGTTGGGGGCGTAAAAGGTTTAGTGTACGCCACCAAAGATGGAGGAAAGACCTGGACCAAGAGCACAACAAACATCACCGGAAGCATTCGCGGTTTGCAATTTATTAATGATGAGCTTGGATTTGCTGTCGGTGATAATTTTACCTTCCTCAGCACAAGAGATGCAGGAAAAACATGGCAAGCTCGTTCAGGATCAAGTTCGATCCACCTGTATGGACTCAGTTTTCGTGACAAAGACACGGGTTATATTGTAGGCAGCGATGGATTCATAGCTGTCACTCAAGATGGTGGGATCAACATAACAACAGCTGTCACAGGAACCAATGTACACTTTCGTGCGGTCCACTATGTGGGTCAAGTTGACGGTTGGGCTGTGGGTGAGAAGTCAATTATCCGCTCGACCAACAACCGAGGGAGCGGGTGGGTTCCTCTCAAGCTCCCAGAGACTGTCAACTTTTTGGGGGTCCACTTTCTCACCCAACAAATGGGCTGGCTGATAGGCTCCAAAGGCACCATCCTTCGCACAAAAGATCGGGGAAAGTCATGGCTAAAACTAGCCCAAGGCACCTACCCTGATTTGCAGGGTATCGATGCCAAGTCAACAAAACGCGGTATCATTGTTGGCAAAGCAGGGACCATCCTCTTTCTCAAGGAACTTCCCGGTGAATGCAGCAAAGGTATGACTCAAAAATGCTACACAGGACCACCAGCAACTCGCGGTGTGGGTGCATGTGTAGATGGAACGCAAGGATGTGACAACGGAGAGTGGGGCGTCTGTCAAGGAGAAGTCTTACCAGCTTCCAAAGAGATCTGTTTCAATACAGAGGACGATGACTGCAATGGCAAAAAAGACAGTGAAGATGGATGCCCAAAATGTCAGGATGGCCAGACCAAAGATTGCTACACAGGACCCAAAGACACGCTAGGAACGGGGATATGTCGCTCCGGCAAACAAACGTGCAAAGACGGAAAATTTGGCACATGTGAAAAGGATATCGTCCCGAAAAAGGAAGATTGCAACGGCAAAGACGATGACTGTGATGGCAAAGTAGACGAAGATATCAAGGTGGATGACAGGCCCAAATGCAACAACACCTTGGGTGTATGTGGTACCGGTCGCAGGGTATGTAAAAGTGGGAAGTGGGCGGCTTGTACAGCCAAAGAATATGGCGCAGACTACGAAAAAGAAGAGAAGAAATGCGACAAAAAAGACAACGACTGTGATGCAGCCATCGACGAAGGTTGTGGTTGTCCCAAAGACGGAGACACCCGTAAATGTTACAATGGACCGGCCAAGACCGCAGGTGTTGGTGAGTGCAAAGAAGGGGCTCAAGTCTGCACCAGCGGAACATGGACAGCTTGCAACAAGCAGATCAAGCCCAAGCCAGAGCTTTGTGCTGACAAAAAAGACAACGATTGTGATGGAAAGATCGATGAGAAAAGTCAGTTTGCCCTGTCTTTTTATAGCCGCAATCGCAACTACGTCTATGTCAAGTCGAATGCCGCTCTAGAGCCGACAGGCCCCTTTACCTTGGAAGGCTGGTTTTACTTCACCGCAATTACCAGCAGAGGTGGACGAGGCTTGCTCAGCAAAGCCGAGAGTGGTGGGTACGGCTTGTATGTAGACTTGCCCAAGAGAGGCCAACTGGGCTTCCGTGTCCGTGGAAAAAATGACAAGCAATACGTCTATGTCAGCAATTCCTACAAAGGAAAACTCGCCACCAAGAGATGGTACCATATCGCAGTCACACACGACGGAAAAACACTTGTGCTCTGGCTCAATGGAAAGAAGTTTGCGTCCAAGCCCTGGATTGGTCCTATCGCCTACAACACCAAAGACGTTCCCTTTATTATGGGAGCCGAAGCCAACAAAACAACCGTCTCTGGACAGTATTTTTCAGGCCGAATTGCTCAGGTCCACCTAGCCAAAAAAGCCCTCTACACCTCCGATTTCCCCCCTACTTGCCAGCTAAAAGCAGGCCCAGAGACGGTCGCGTTTTGGAGTTTTGATGAAGGCAAAGGCGACACAGTACTTGATGCCACCAAAAAGCACACAGCTGTCATAGATACAGCCAGACGTAGAGGCCCCGTCTGGCTTGAAGCCATCCGCTGCAAAGGCTACGCCAAAGGTGGATGCAGGTAGAGGGAAAAAACTGTTGGACTTATTGGGCAAAATTTTCTACTTTACATGACAGCATTATTATTTCATGACATGTGACCAAAGGAGTATTGATGAGTTTGGACTTGCCCGAGGTCGAGCACATTGAGTTGAAAGACTCACCACTGGAGTCGGTAGTTTGTCAATTTCGTTTCAATGACATTCTTCGGATATCTGCGAATGACCCGATCAATTTTCAGGACAAAATCCGAGGCACCTACCCTGTGTTAGTAAAGGAACAAGGTTTACGGGTTCAGGTGTTTGATGGGCAGCCCTCATTGCTTGACAATAATGCCTGGCAGTTCAAATCGTTGGACAGTACCTGGGTTGTAAG
>JALTMC010000384.1:1193-12247 GCA_027005175.1 Myxococcales bacterium | reverse complement strand
CTATTCAAACATCATCATACAAAAACTTTTCATCTTTTCTCGAAAATGTACAATTTGTTCTTGGGGCTTTTGAACAAGAATATAAGCCTTCCTTCTATACTCGAGTTGGGCTTCGATATATAAACAGATTATACTTGACTCGCGAAAACAATGAACCTGTCCATTGGAATGAATACGTTAATCCTAAGATTTCAGGTGAATATGAGAGCGATCTGCTCAGGCACTCCATTGTGGAGGGTGCCCATCACATTGTATTACAAAGTTCTAGCGGAGCTATCGGCTGGAGGTACTCACGAGACGTGGGAAGAGACACTCGGTATGCTGAAGACACTTTAGTGGAAAGATTTACACTGGACTTTGATCACCATAAAAATGGACAAGTAGAGGCAGAGCAAACAGAAGCCTTGCTCAAAGATTTCAACGAAACCATTTATCGATTATTCCGCTGGTGTCTCACAGATGAAGGCTTGAAACTCTTTACCCCAACGGAAGATAACGATGAGAGGATAAACCCATGAGTATCAAAGCGACTTATGAAAAATTAGAATTCTCTGTGGGGCTCTCAACCAATGGCACCATCATGTACAGAAGCCCCGATGAAAAATATCAATTGGCAGATAAACTGGATGCTTTACTAAATATGGAAGTGAAGTTCTGTAAAGAGTCTTCGGCTATTGAAATAGATGGTACATCAATTGACATGCTTGGAATCAGTCCACTTCGGCTCCAATGCCATGGATTTATAGCACGCCTGCCAGAATCAGCACTGGCAGAGGCTATTGAAGAACTAACAGAGCTTTCTGAGCATTATAGAGCATTTGAAAGAGCCGAAGCGATGAAGGCACAATATCTTCCTTCCCCAAAGGCGGTGACAGTCAAAGTTAATGAAGTGATAAAACTCTGATGGCATACGAAGATCCTGAAGGAGTTCTGTTACGACAATCTGATCTCCTGGAAAACATTAGTACCTTTGTTGTTCATGGAATTTCTGACAATGATGGCAACACTCAAATAGACGGCCTTCTTTTTAAGAGAACTTATTCGCTCGTCTTGACACAAGACTGTGACCTCGAACAAGATTTTGCAGCAAGGTTTGGTAGCGAGGTGGCAGAAGACAAAAAGCTCTTTGGCATGATTCTTTGTGGAGTGTACCCGGAGGATTTGATCAAAGCTGGAGCCCACAAACCAAAAGCTCAAAAGTTTAGTTCAAAAGAGTGGAAGGTCGTGGCGAGGAATGGTGTCCCTAGATACCAATACCTTGGCTATGTTCCGCACGCAGAGCAAAAGCTTGTCGCTGACTTTAAGGACTATTTTGTTGTTCCAGGTGACTTTCTTTATCAGGCATTACAAAATGAAGAAAATGAAGCGCACCGTTTAGCATCAATCCAGACACCCTATAGAGAGTATATTATGCAGAGGTTTGCTGGCTATCTGATGCGTATCGGTCTTCCCACACAGTTCCATCACCTCTCAGAGGCAACAACCTAAATCTTCAAGCAGATCCAGGAAAATGAATGACTTGATGGGTTTCATAGATTTTTAGTTGTTGAAACATCAAAAGGTGAAAGAGACATGACTTGGAAGGTTATGTGAAGAAGTGGGAGGATAGGAGGATTGTGAAGTGATTCTTCTCCCCGGAGTTCTTCGTGGGGTATCCTTATATCCGTGGCAGGACCCCCTTCAGGGTGCTTCACCAGTGCAACGGTGTCGAAAGACCAAGCAGCCCTGTACTTTCTTCAGTACGGGGGCGCCGACCATTTCCGAGCAGAATCCCGAAACAAAAACCGACGCGATGAAACCGCCCCCTGGGATGGGATTTGGCTTTTGACTTTTGAGAATTTCTGTGATACAAGCCCTGCCCGGTACCAGAAGTGGGTCTCACGGCTGGTTTATTTTTGGCAGAGTTGCCGTATTACACACACGACCTTGATTGTAGGAAGAGGGTGCCCTTTTTGTCGATGACGAAGAGGTCTTTTCTGCGAAACGACAGGACGTGGAGGACAAACCCAAACAAGGAGTTTCTTTCATGAGTGAAGGTGCATCAAAGATTAAGATCCGTGAATTGTTAGAAGCTGGTGTTCACTTTGGACACAAGACCAGCCGCTGGAACCCTCGTATGCGTCCATACATCTTCGGTTCTCGCAACGGAATTCACATTATCGACCTACAGAAAACAGCCCGCCTGTTTCGTCATGCATACAATGTCATTCGCGACACCGTCATGCAAGGCCAGAGTGTGTTGTTTGTTGGAACCAAGCGTCAGGCCCAAGATGTCGTGGCGGATGAGGCTCGACGAAGCAGTCAGTTCTTCGTCAACCATCGGTGGCTGGGCGGAACCATGACGAACTTTACGACCATCAAGAAGAGTATCGAACGTTTGAATACGTTGGAGAAGCAATTTGAAGATGGTTCGATTAATGCGTTGCCCAAAAAAGAAGTGATGAAGAACGAAAAGTTACTTGCGAAGCTTCGCAGTAACCTCGGTGGAATCCAGCATATGAATGGTCTTCCGGGCCTGTTGTTTGTTGTGGATGTGATCAAAGAGAAGATCGCGATTAACGAAGCCAAGAACCTTGGAATACCCGTGGTTGCCTTGTTGGATTCCAACTGTGATCCAGCAAACATCGACTACCCCATCCCAGGCAATGACGACGCCATTCGTTCCATTCAGCTTGTCACCCGATTGGTTGCAGATGCCTGCGCTGAAGGTGTGGCCATGCGAAAAGACCGTCCACGAGAAGAGCGCAGCCAGGGCCGTCGTCGTGGGAGAAAGAACGCAGAGAAGAACCAGGGGCCACGTCCTCCTGTTGAAGTTCGTCCCCACGCAACAGCTCCAGCCAAAGAAGAAAAAGCTGCCGCTCCCAAAGAAGAGCAAGCTGCCGCTCCCAAGCAAGAGAGTGCGGAAGCATAATCTTCCTTCCATGCTCTTCTTGAAATTGCCGAATGCCACAATGGCTCAGACAAGGCAACTTCAACGAAAAAGCAAACCCATCTTAGGGTCCGTCCAAAAAGAAAGTCGTTGATTTGCGTTTCGATTCGCCGCCCTGGCAAGGCTCTCCGACGAGAGAATCGCTTAACTATTCCAAGGAGGTGTAACGCAGCCAGGGTGGATGAAGCGGAGATGCAAACGGTATAGGTTATTTTTGGACGGACCCATGAGTTAGTCAAGAACATCAAGTACGTCAATAACTTGTAGCTTTCCCTCTGTCAGATGGCTGGCAGAGGAAGCTCTGTATCTAAAGTATTCCAAGGAGAAAACCATGGGTATCTCTGCAAAGCAGGTAAAAGAACTCCGTGATCAAACCGGTGTGGGCATGATGGATTGTAAAAAAGCCCTCGTCGAATCGGACGGAAATCTCGAAAAAGCCGTTGAATATCTTCGCACCAAAGGCTTGGCCGCCTCCGAAAAGAAAGCGGGCCGAATCGCAAGCGAAGGCTCTGTTGGTTCCTATATCCACATGGGTGGTCGAATTGGCGTTCTGCTTGAGATCAACTGTGAAACGGACTTCGTGGCACGCACCGATGCATTCCAAGAGCTTGTACGTAACATTGCGATGCACATTGCAGCCACCAACCCCTTGTATGTAAGCTCCGACGAGATCCCAGAAGAGGTGCTTGCCAAAGAGCGACACATCTTCCGTGAGCAGGGTCTCGAAGAAGGAAAGCCAGAGAAGATTATCGACAAGATCGTAGAAGGACGAGTCAAAAAATACTTTGAACAAGTATGCTTGCTTCAGCAACCCTACGTGCGCGCTGAAGGCAAAGAGACCGTACAGGATGTGATTAGCCTCGCCGTTTCTGAAATGGGAGAGAATATCCAGATCCGTCGCTTTGTTCGCTACGAACTTGGTGAAGGTCTTGAGAAACGCAGTGATAACTTGGCAGAAGAAGTAGCCGCAGCTATCGCTTAAGTGCCAGTTGTGACAAAGAGGGATATACCGGTATGATGGGTATATCCCTCTTTTTGTATCTTCACACTGCCAATCACTGCTGATGACTCACGACATGAGGATCGAGCTGCCATGAGATCCAAAACGCACTACAAACGAATACTGCTCAAGCTGAGTGGCGAAGCATTACGAGGGGAGCAACCCTACGGATTTGATGCTTCTGTGCTCGATACACTTGGGGAACAAATCGCCGATCTGCACACATTGGGTGTTGCTCTAGGTCTTGTTGTGGGAGGTGGTAACTTTGTACGTGGGGAGCAAACCAGCACTCACATGCCTTGGTTTCCCAGGGAAGCCGCTGACAGCATTGGCATGCTCGCCACTGTGATGAATGGGATCGCCATGAGGGAAGTGTTGCGACAAAAAGGTGTGCCATGCGCCTTGTTTGCGGCAACCAGCCTCGAAGGAGTGGTGGAGCGATACAACTACCACAACGTGCGTGAAGCTCTCGACGCCCGCAAGGTCATTCTGTTTGGAGGCGGTACAGGTCACCCCTTCTTTACCACAGACACCGCAGCGGCTTTGCGTGCAGAACAAATGCAGGCCGATGTCCTGATCAAAGCCACCAATGTGGATGGCGTTTACGACTCTGACCCCAGAAAGAACCCACAGGCCAAACGATTTTCGCATTTATCTTTTTTAGATGTTTTAACCCAGAATCTTCGTGTGATGGACGCGACAAGTATCTCATTTTGTCGCGAATATAAACTCCCAATCCTTGTTCTTAACATCCAAAGTGAGGATAATCTGAAACGCGCGATCCTCGGAGAATCTGTAGGAACGCTGATCGATCACCGCGACAGTTGAAAGAAAGGGAGAAACGATCGATGATCAATGAAATCATCAACGAGTTTCAAGACTCTTACCGTAAAGTCACTGAAAACCTGCGAAGAGAACTCTCTCGCGTCCGTACAGGCCGCGCCAGCCCTTCCCTGCTCGACAACGTAAAAGTCGACTACTATGGGATGCCTACACCTCTCAAACAGATGGCCACCATCTCCGTGGGAGACTCTCGTTTGCTCACCGTAGCCCCCTTTGACAAGAGTCAACTCATTGATGTTGAACGTGCGATTCAGGCATCAAGTCTCGGGCTGACTCCATCGAACGATGGTAAGATCATTCGCATTCCAATTCCCCCACTCACAGGGGAGCGACGTAAAGAGTTGGTAAAACAGGTCAAGAAGATCGGTGAAGAATACAAAGTCGCCATCCGCAACCATCGTCACGAAGCCAATGATATGCTCAAAGCGGGAAAAGAAGACAAAGAGATCACCGAAGATGAGCTTCATCGAGCCCTCAAACGTGTTCAAGATGCCACCAATGAAGGCATCAAAGTTGTTGAGCAGATCGTAGCAGAAAAAGAACAAGAGATTATGGACTTCTGATGGGTCTTGGAGGCCCTCCGATGAGCCCTTCAACAGTTGTGGCTCGATCCTCCCCACTGCCTTTGTAGAAAGAGCATATCCTACAGAAATTGCAACGCAACAGAAGATTGGAGCCGGAATGAAGGGTTTGGGAACACGACTATTAACGGCTGTTGTCGCCATACCCATCCTAGTGTATGTGGTCGGATGGATGCCATGGTATGGATTTGGAGCCATCGCATTCCTAGCCCTCGGGATCGCGATGAGCGAGCTATTTCATATGCTGCTCCAGGATGAAACACCAGGTATGAGGCGATTTGCTCTCCTGTGGGGGCTCTTAACTCTCGGTGCGATGGTCGCTTTATGGAAGCCTCCCCAAACCTTCAGCTACCCCACAGCACCTCAAACTCTTCCCGTCCTATTTTTCAGTATGTTTGGGTTGTTTGTGGCAACACTCTTTGCCCGAGGACGCCAAGCGGATCTAAGCCCTATCCCCAAAAACTTCAACGCGACGTTCTTTGGGATATTCTTCCTGAGCATTTGTGGTGCACATTTGGTGATGCTCTCTCGTTTACCCGATGGAGGCCAAACCTTTCGAGCAGGCTGGGTATTCTTGGTTCTGTTCACAAACTTTGGCTCCGACACAGGTGGCTACTTCTTTGGAAAGCTGATCGGTGGCCCCAAACTCTACCCCTCTGTCTCCCCCAACAAAACATGGGCGGGTTTGTTCGGCTGTACCGTGGGAGCCACACTGGGAGCTTTTGTCATTCAGTACCTGGCCCTCCCCAAACTCACAACCATCGACTGCATCATCATCGGTATCATGGTAGCCATCTTCGGACAGCTCGGCGACTTTTTCGAATCTCTGCTCAAGCGAGCCCACAATCTCAAAGATACAGGCTCTATTTTGCCAGGACATGGAGGGCTGCTCGATCGAATCGACGCCATGCTGGTCACGGGTCCCATCCTATTTTATTATGCATCCTGGATTGTCCTTTCACGATAAGCGAGTATTATGACACAAGTTTTCCTGGGCATTGCAGGGTTTATACTGATGTTGGGCCTGCTCATTTTAATTCATGAGCTAGGCCACTTTATCGCCGCAAAACTCTTTGGCGTACAAGTTGATGTCTTCTCCATTGGCTTTGTTGGCACCATCTTTTCTTTCCGAATCGGCGAGACAGAGTATCGCATGGGCTGGCTTCCTCTTGGTGGCTTTGTCAAAATGCTAGGGGAAAACGAAGGTCCCATCCAAGACCCGCAAAAACGCAAACGAGCCTTTCCCAACAAACCTCTCTGGCAACGTTCGATCATCGTGCTCGCTGGCCCATTTGCCAACCTCGTGGTCCTACCTGTCATTGTCTTCAGTGGTATGTTTATCACCCTACCCAAAGAACTCTCCACCACAATAGGAACGGTCCTTCCCGGTCGCCCGGCGTCTCGTTCCGGTCTGCTCCCCGGTGATCGAATTCTATCGATTGATGGGGTATCCACTCGCTATTTCCGTGATCTTCGCAAATTGATCCAAAGCGCACCGGGGCGAGCCATCACCATCGTTGTGGCCCGCAAACACAAAAAAGTCACACTCAAAGTGACTCCCTTTGGCTACGATCGAAAAGATCTCCTTGGAAGCAACAAACGCCGTGGTTTAATTGGAATTACAGCGGGATACCGAACTTCGGAAATAGGGATCAGTGACCCAACATCTCCAGCATACCTGGCAGGGCTTCGAACCTTTGATGTGATCACCGCTGTCGACGGAAAGCCCATCAAACGTTGGGATCAGCTTGCCTCCCTGCATAAAAACAACCCCGCGAGTGCACACCGCTACACCTTTCGTCGCAAGATCGTCTCTGTGACCGAAATCATGGGCTGGCAAGGCTACCTGCCAGCCCGAACTGTCACAGTCAAGCCGCAGCAAAAAAAACAAGGGAAGACGTCCTATTATTACAATGGCATCGAATCTTCCGAACGCTACGTCTACTCGGTTTATCCTGGAACCCCGATAGCGAAGACAGGACTTCAAAGGGGAGATCGGATGGTCTCCATCGCCGGGCGCACGATCCAGACAGCTTCGGATGTAACAACTCTTCCACAGAAAACCAACAAAGAATACACTCTCGTTTTTCAACGAAGAGGACGAACCATAAAGAGACAATTCAAGCTCACACCCACAGTATGGGTTGATCCATTTAAGCAGCGCCACTCAAGAATTATTCTTGGCCTCCAGCTCGCGACTCCCTATTCCAATGGTGAGATGATTCCCATTCGAGATCGTCTCCAATACTCCGTATCTCGGGCCTGGGAAGAGACCTCACGATTTACCTCGTTAATTATCCGCTCCATTGGCAAGCTCTTCACCCGAGAGCTACCAGCAGACAGCATTGGTGGCCCGATCATGATCTTTCAAATCGCTCAAGAAGCTGTCAAAAGTGGATGGGAGATCTTCCTCCAACAGATGATCTTGATTAGCATCAATCTGGGTTTGATCAATCTCTTGCCAATCCCTGTGCTTGATGGTGGACATCTGATGTTCTTCCTGATCGAGGCCATTATCCGCAAACCTGTACCTGACAAAGTTCGTTATTGGGCACTCATGGTAGGATTCGGGATGATCTTATTTTTGATGCTCTTTGCGATCCGCAACGACCTCCAACGACTCCTCTCATCCTAACACGAAAAATCATGAAAATACTTGCATTGGACACATCGTCACACCACGCATCCTTCGCCCTTGTCGAAGAGAATCGATGCCTTGCTGAATTGTACGCTGAAATAGGCACACGACACAGTGAAAGGATGATTGGAGAGATCGACAATCTACTTGCGCTTGTTCTTTGGGACAAACAAGACCTTGATGCTCTGGTTGTCGGACTTGGACCTGGCTCCTTTACAGGATTGCGCGTCGGCCTTGCGACAGCCCAAGGGCTGAGCTTTGCATTGGAGCGCCCCTTGTATGGCATCTCATCCCTCGACGCCATGGCACAAGCCGCACCCAACGGTCCTTCTTTGCTCGCCACATGTGTTGATGCTCGAAAAAAAGAACTCTATGTCCGATTTTATCGCAGATCACTTCCAAACCCGACCGCCTCAGAGAGCCATACAGGCTCAAACAAACATACAAAGCATCCTCTGCCTCTGCTTCCTCCCAAACCTCTCTCAGCACACATGCTGCTCTCTCCTGACGCTTTTGCAGAAGCCCTACAAGAGTGGGAGGAGGATGTCTTGCTTGTTGGAAGTGGAGCCAGCTTGTATCGTGACCAGCTTCAAACAGCAGTCCAACACCAGATCTACTTACCTTATTCTCAAAATGCACACCGGATTTCAGCCAGCCAAATGGCTCGCCTAGCCATGCCGACGATCATACAAGGGAAGAAAACCCCCACCCATCTGGTTCAACCCATCTATATCCGACCTTCCGATGCTGAGATCAACATAGGTCCCCCCACCGGAGGACCTCCCTTAAAAGGCCGCCTCACCCCCGATGGGAAAATACGATCAGTTCCCATCAAGGCAAGAGAAGACCGATGAAGAAAGAGCACAAGAATCCTGCGTTGGCAGTGGATATCATCATCGAAATAGGGAAGAAGATCGTCCTCATCTCTCGAAAGAATCCACCTCTGGGCTGGGCCATTCCTGGTGGTTTTGTTGACGAGGGGGAGAGTGTCGAAGATGCGGCCATCCGTGAGAGCAAAGAAGAAACAGGTCTTGATGTCACATTGGAAACTCTACTTGGGCTCTACTCCGATCCTCAGCGAGACCCTCGACAACACGTCGCATCTGCAGTATTTGTGGGTCAGGCATCTGGATCTCCAAAGGCGGCTGATGACGCCCGAGAAGCAAAGTTGTTTTCCATCGACAAGCTTCCTGTGTTGTGTTTTGATCACGCACAGATAGTAAAAGACTACACAGCATACCGTGACACAGGGGAATTCCCCCCACCCCGTCCGAGCCAAACATCAAAGAAAGTGTTGGAAAGTTCATGAGCGGTGCGGGCTAGCCAAACATCCGAGTGAGTTCAATTATGGATACTCCATCGATACTCACGCCAACCGAACAAAAGTTGTTGCTTGCGTTGGCACATGATGCCATTGAGGCTCAATTGGAGAACCAAACGGCTCCAACATGGACCTTGTTTCTAAAAAAGCACTCCCCTACTCATGAGAGCGAATTGCCAGAAGAGAGTGTGTTGCACAAGCATTTGGGAGCCTTTGTGTCTCTCTATGTTGATGACAAATTACGCGGATGTATTGGCTCTTTCCAAAGCGAGGTATCTCTGTGGCAAAATGTCCAACATATGGCCCGCAACGCAGCCACACGTGACCCGAGATTTCCTCCACTTCGCTCGGAAGAGTTAGAGTCTCTCCAATGTGAGATCAGTGTACTGACAAAGCCCACTGTGATCTCAGGTCCTGATGATGTGGTTGTTGGTAGGGATGGATTGATCGTAGAAGACCTGACACACAGGGGAGTGTTGCTTCCACAAGTTGCCACGAAATACAACTGGAACGCAGAAGAGTTTTTGCAACACACCTGCATCAAAGCCTCCCTCCCACCGGAAGCCTGGAGGGAGGAAGAGACACATCTGGCACACTTTCAAGCGATTGTCTTCTCAGACTCTACCTTCTCATCCGACCCAGAATTCGAGGCATAAACCGAACACGCCCCAAACGCTTCCCTATCTCGCGTAACGTCGCATACTCAAACGTTCGATCTGTCTTGATCTTCTTCGGTTTTTTTAAATTAAGGGCACCATAAGAATCGATCGGATATCCTACAACATCCGCCTTAATCGTCACCAACGTGCGGCGTTTGGCCTTCTTTACATTGCACCCTTGCCAGTACTTCATCAGCTTGACATAACGGTTGAGAACCCTGTGCCGACCTTCGACCCGCTTCATATACCTCTCAAATGCCTTGGAAAAAAGCTCTGCACTCTTAAATTTTTCCCGGACGGGCCGAGGAGGTAAGGGGGGCGTTTTGTTTTGCAACACCCACTTTGGAAAATCTTTGAGAGACAGCAGCCCTTTGGACTCTTTCACCGAGACCTTGAGAGCCACAACATAGCCCCACTTTCGATTGCAACTGTATCGGCGAAGATGGATCGCTTTGGTTGAGATAGAACCAGTACTCACGTCGGACGCTTCTATCGGCAACCTATATCGTTTAAGTACCCAGGTTGTGGCTTCAAACACTTTTTGGGGGGACATCTCAAAACAGTACTGCTTCACATAATACGATGTTGGTCGCATACACCTCGGATAATGTCCAGCAACCGTTGTAAGAGAGGTACAACCATCACCCAAGCCAACCAACAGCAGGAGAGCCAAAAAGAGCGTGATTCGAAATGTCACAGCCAAGAAACGAGAAGAAGAGAGCATTTCCATTCTTTACCGAAGAGTCTTGAAGATAATCTTAAAGCGTTTTGAGATTTGTACACCACCCCGATCTTTGAAGACGGCTCGGATCGAAAAGGGGCGTCCAGCCTTGATACGAAAGCCCATCTGGCTGGCAACACGTAACTTATAGCTATTGAGGTACGTAAACATCGGACTGAACCCTCGAACTCGGGCCGAAACATGCAGGACATAGTCACCCGGCTTCAGCACCTTTTGAAACACCTTGAGGCGGTCCTTCATCGAGTCCGTAACACTCGCCCGCTTTGCCTTGTAAATATTGGTTTTGCGCTTGTTGTGAACCAAGACATAATTCACTTCCATGATCCGAAAGACACTTCCCA
>JALTMC010000384.1:0-1183 GCA_027005175.1 Myxococcales bacterium | reverse complement strand
GTGCGATCGATTTTAAACCACTTGCGTTCCAGCTCAGAGACTCGGGACTCCAATTTAATCAACTTCGAAGCCGTACTCGGTGGCAACACCTTATTCTCAGCAACAGCCGTTCCAATACTCCCAAACAAGATGGCTATCATCAAACAGAAGATCCTCATTCCGGCTCCTTGAGTTTCAAGAAAAAAACACAACATGTGATAAAAATGCTCCACGCAAACGACTTGACTTTTGTGATGCCATTGCCTATATGGACTGCTTTGCAGATGATGGCAAGGAAACATCCCTGGTATTGTATCAATATGGATGCTTACTGTCCATGTCAAACAGCCTTTCATTCCAAAAAGAGGTATAAGTTCGATGATCCGACAAGCTTTTCTATTTTGTTGTGGTGCTCTCTTCCTTGCTTCAGGCCTGCTGCAAGGCTGCGGTACTCCCGTTCGCGATGGTCAACCCGTCTCCATTACCCCCACTGTTGTTCAGGTGAAGGTCAATGATGTGACAACCATCACTGTTTCTCTCAGTATTGCTCGCAAAAAAGAAGGAAAACTCTTCATCGTCATAGGCGATACGAGTATCGTTCTTCCAGCCGATGAAAAGACTGAGATCATTGTTCCTCCTGGTAGGGCAACTGTAACCTTCAGCCTCCAAGGAGTCAAAGAAGGAATTACCACAGTGACCGCACGTATGGACAACGAAGGAGCCGTGATTACCCCCTCTCAGGTTGTTGTTACCAAACAATAGAGCAACACAAGACCACTCCTCCCTTTCCACATGTCCCGTTTCTCCTCCCTCTCAGGTTGTAGCCCCCTCACCTGGACGATTGCGACTGCACAGCAACCTGAGAGGGCTACAGCTACCGCACAGCGGAGCATAACGCAGCAACTCTTCCCCAACCCAGTATCCCCCATTTTTCTAAGGTTGACATGACTTCAACGGGAACCTGACAGCCTTTAAAAGAAATGGACATAGAGAACTCTCCTGTAGATTCGTGGGGTTCCCCCCCCACTCTGAGGATCTCGGAACTACCCCTTCGGGGCACTCAAAACACGTTGCCCTTCAGGACAAACCAAAGGATTGAGCCGACTTCAGTCGGGTTTTTCTTCCTCAGAGTGGGGCTAAAACCCCCCACTCTGAACCTGCGTAAGCTTGCACATAAAAGGAGGTAGTTTATGGTTATGTCCAT
>JALTMC010000383.1 GCA_027005175.1 Myxococcales bacterium | reverse complement strand
GTGGTGGAGGTCGGGCGTCGCGGGAAATGCTTACGGATTGTTTATGATTCCGGTTGGTCCATGTTGGGTCATCTTCGCATGACTGGGCAGATGATCTTTCTTTCAAGGGCGGGGCTCCGCGAAGGCGGAGGACATCCCACGGATGCATTGCTGGGGTCTCTTCCAAACTCTCATACCCGAGTCATTCTCGATTTCGGAGAGCCTGGACAACTTTTTTTCAACGACCAGAGAAAGTTTGGTTATCTCAAAATGGTTCGCTCTGATGAACTGAATAGCGATACTTTTTGGCGTACTCTTGGACCCGAACCTTGGGATGAGGTCTTCAACACCAATTCTTTGCGTGAGATCTGTCAGCGCCGAAAAAATACAACCATCAAGGCGATATTGCTTGACCAGAAGGTTGTGGCTGGATTGGGAAATATCTATGTGGATGAAGCTCTGTTCTTATCGGGGATTCGGCCAGACCGAAAGGCCGGCCGTGTCGCAAAAAGAACCCTGGAAAAGCTGATCGCCAACTGTCGCCTGGTCTTAGAGCGTGGCCTTGAATACGGTGGGGTTTCAGTGAGTGATTATGTGAATGCAGAAGGACTGCGCGGGACCATGCAAGAGCAGCTCTATGTATACAATCGAAGCGGCCTGCCTTGCAAAGTCTGTGAGAACCCCATCTCCAAATCAAAAGTTGCTGGACGTGGAACACATGTCTGCTCTCGGTGCCAACGATAGAGACCGATGATAGGAGTATATTAAAATCACCCCCGGCAATATATTAATATATTTCATCGCTTTTCCAATACCTTTGGAGCTTTGATGTGTGAGGAACACTTTTAACGCGCAGTCGGTCAAAAAACTTACAGTGGATGGGAGTTCGAGGGTTGGGGAGTTTGCAGTGAATGGGAGTTCGAGGGGGTAAGAATCGTACGATGAGTTGGAACTCGGGGGGAGGACGTTTGTAGTGGATGGGAGTTCGAGGGTTGGGGAGCTTGCAGTGAATGGGAGTTCGAGGGCTGGGGAGTTTGCAGTGGATGGGAGTTCGAGGGTTGAGGAGTTTGCAGTGGATGGGAGTTTGTAAGAGCAAAGAGCGCACAGTGAGTTTGGAGTTTTAGGCTGGGAATTCGTGGTAACGTTTGCGCATTAACAGAGCGATTTGTTCTCGGGCTCCATCTTTGCTGTAGCCGTATTTGGTTTCCAGTTGTTTCAGTGTTTTCTTTGCCTCTTTTTGTTCGTCAGCTTTGAGCTTTGGCTTGTCTTCCATGAGTAGGACCAGGCAATGTTGTGCCAGTCGGCGGAGCCGTTTGTATTGTTTGGAGAAGGCATCGTGTTCCAATCGTTCGATATACTCGGAAAACAACCATGGTATATCGATTTTTTCATTTGGGTGTTCGATGGAATATACCGCAATTTGGGAGATGATATCATTGCGGAACTGCTCTGCATCTTCCCCTGAGATGACCTCTTCTACCGACTCCATGAGCTTTGTGTCAGGCTCTTCCGACGCTCTTGTCACGGGGTTTTGGACCTTTTCGTTACGCAGGTGGGCTTTGACATGCTGAATGTACCGTTCGAGTAGTTTTGTGTACTGGTCTGGTTGAATTAATCCGGATGCTGCTCGAAACTCTCGATCGACGATGGTGAGGTGTTCTTGGCGAACGATCTCAATAAAGCCCGCTGCGTCATAGTATCCGTCCTCTTCCTCACGCTGTAAGAACTTGTAGACAGAGAGTTCTTGTACGAGCTTCTCCAACTCTTCAAAGAGAGCGAGAGGAGACAAACAGGGATACTTTTCATTCTGTGCTGCGTTGAGAAGTAGTGTTCGAATCTCTCGGGGTGAAGCACCAATACGACCTTCATAGTCCGACTCATTCTTACTTTCTTCAAAGAGCACATTGATATGTTGTCGAAGTTCCTTGGCTTCTTCTGTCGAATATCTTCGCGGTAAGGTCCCGTCGTTGTAGAGGTGGGCTTTTTCTAAGGGGGTAAGATCGGATACCAACGAAGCGAGGCTTTCTGGCAAGCCTTCAGGATCGGGCTTCCGTAATCGACTTAAGACAGCCCATAAGGCCGCAAGCTCGGTTGTGTGAGGTGTGATCGGTTTGGATGGATGATTCTGTTGCAGTAATTCATCATAGATTGTTTTTTCCACAGAGTACTGCATCAAATAGGGCACTCGAATCAGTTCGATCCTGCTTTTAAAGGATGTGAATTCGGGGAATTTTTTGAATTGATCCAGGTTGTGTTCGTTGGCCGTTCCAATCAATATTAAGTCTAGGAATAGGATAAGTGGCTCAACATGAATACGACCTGTTTCACAAGTACCCAGCAAGTATTTAAAAGCCTCTACGGGGCGTTTGAGCAAGTCGCTGTATTCGAGGATTCCTCGATTCGCATCAACAAGAGCACCTACAGGTTCAAACAAGCTCAGGTTATTGAGAGGTTTGGGTAGTGCAGACATGGAGCGGTCGGCTGTCACTTGTCTGAGGGAGGCGTCCACATGCATTTGTGGCTCAATGGTGACTGCACTGGTTCGGTAACGTTGTGAGATATAATAACGTTCGACCTGCACATGTCTGAGCAGCTCAGAGAAGTTCCCATTGTAATGGGTCAGCAGTGCGTCAAAGATGATGCGATTGCGGGGGGAGAGGCTACCTTCTGCAAGGTATTTGCTGAGTGCAAATCCTTGAGGCAGCTTTTCATCTTGGGTAAGGGTTTGAAAGAACTGTGTTCGCTCTTGGAGTGGGAGTAGAAGCAAAGGATGATCCTTCAGAGGGCTCGGGATACGAGCTTCGATTTGATCTCCTTCGAGATGGGCGTAGGAGTGTAGATCCAGGTTGGTTTCTTCTTGCCGACCAAAGCCGATGCCCGAGCGTTTTAGCTTTTCCGAAGGGAAGATCCAGTTGAACCGATACAGGACACCCTCTTCTTGTGTGGAGTAGTGCTGTAACGCCTGGATGAGGGCATTGAGTAGTGAGCTTTTTCCTGAACCGTTCGGGCCATGAAGTAAGATCAGGCGGGTGATCTTACCTTCTCGGACAAAGTTGCTGGCCAAACGTAGGATGTCGTGCTGCGCTTGCTCTTGTCCTGCAACTCTGACCCCATTTTCATCCTTGGTGTCAAAGAGGTTGTGCCTTGTCTGTGGACCCCATGGAGTTTCTATCGTGGTGGAGCCATAGTGTCGAAACGCATCCACAACATATTGGGCGGAGTTGCGACAGTGCCGAAGGGCATTGTTGTGAACAATGTCCAAATATTCGGAAAAGGAGAGAATTGTGCGTGCTTCTTGAAAGCGAGAATGCACCGCATCGATCAACTGGCTGAGGATGGGTTGAGACATGGAGCGTCTTCCTACGTGGAACGAATCCCAACCGCCCAAAAGGACTGGTTCGGGAACTCGTCTAATTTGTTGTTAAGACTATCGAAACTTTCAGCACTATCTATCTCAGGAGTGGCTCTGTTTGCGCCAGCGTTTCCAGCTTTTGATGGCGTCATTACGCTGTCGCTTGGGGGCGTCTGGAGCAAAACCAAAGTTCTCATCGGTTGCTTCACGCAGCTCCAGCCAGGCTGCGTTTACAATTTCCAGATCTTTCTGCTGGAGTCCTTCGATTAACCAGTCAATCCTCTCCGTGCGTGAGCCGACTTTGCGCCACCATTTGTTCCACTTCTTCAATGTCGGTGGCAGCGGTTGCTTTGTGATGTCGATCAAGGCCGCATGAACGATCTGTGTTAATCCAGGTTCCTTTTTTTCAAGCAAGTCTATGAGATCTGGAACACACAACGAATCATGAAGTTTGGTCAATAGACGGATGCTACGGGCTAGCCGGTTTCCAGACGCTGTGTTGAGTGTCCGACGTAAGAAAGAGACGATGGCCCGGTATTCGTTTGTACCTTGCTGTTGGTTCACAAGTTGGGAGGCCTTTTGTGCCACTGCTGGATCGGGGTCCAATAAAAATCGAGTCAGTGGAATCAACAATTCCTCATAGGGAAGCTGCTGCAATAAATACAACGCCATCAATCGTACATTGTGCTCCTTATGATACAGATAGGGTTGGATTCCAATTAGTGTCTCTTTTGGATGGTCCAATAAGATGTTCCACATCTCCCCAGAGGCTGTTTGGCTAACTTCAAACAACAATGTACCGTCTTGCTGGACATCTTGGCGAGTGAGCTTTCCTGGAAAGTTATATAGCATCGCTAAAACCTGCTCTTTGGCAGAGAGACTGTGGAGTGCTTCTTGTACTACCTCCCGCTCTTTCTCATCTTCAGGCATAGGCAACAACGCTAGAATCGTTTCTGAAATTTCCGGATTGGCAGGTGGAGGCAGTAACTCTTCTTCCAAAAGCTCCTCTCTCCGCAACACGATCAATTCCCATGTTGACGCTTCAACAGAGAACTCTTTCTCTTGCTCAGCTTTTTGTGCAGTCTCTTGTGTAGCTTCTTGCTCAGCTTCTTGTGTAGCTTCTTGCTCAGCTTCTTGTGTAGCTTCTTGTGAAGTCTCTTGTGAAGTCTCTTGTGTAGCTTCTTGTGCAGTCTCTTGTGCAGCTTCCTGTACTGGTTCGGTTGGGAGGTCATTTGTTTCAGGGCTTTGAAGTTCTTGTGTTTCTGAACTCTCTTCCGAAAGAGGTTTTTTCTCAGGCTCTTGTTCTTCAGCAACAGAAGGTTCAATGGACTCTGTTGTTTCGGTTGTTGCTTCAGGCAGTGTGTTAGAGCTTTTGGGAGTTGGAGGAGGTACTGTTTTTACAGCGATTGTATCGAGAGCACCTATCTCTTCTTCACCAAACAGGTTGGAAGGCATGGGAATAGATTCGATATAAAATGCACTGATCTCGGCCCCATTTCGGTCCGTCATGGGGCTGAGAAACTCTGCGCCGAGCATTTGGCTACCAAGTGGGATTGAAGCAGGTGTAGGCACCTGTGCTCTTGTTTCTTCGGTAGAAGGAGCAGGAGCCCCTACCCCTGGCTCTGCATCGGAGACTAAGTCTGTGGTTTCCTCTTCGTTTGCAGTAAGCTCTACTTCTGGAGCTTCTTCTTCTACTTCTGGAGCTTCTTCTTCTACTTCTGGAGCTTCTTCTTCTACTTCTGGAGCTTCTTCTTCTACTTCTGGAGCTTCTTCTTCT
>JALTMC010000382.1:720-5109 GCA_027005175.1 Myxococcales bacterium | reverse complement strand
CTCTCTCTGGGAGTGAATTCGTTCTGACATCCAAGCAGTGCAGACCAAGAATGCGAGCATCTGTTACAATACGGCCTACAATCGGATTTCTAGCAGTTGGTAATAGATGATCTTGTCTCCAGGAAACCTGATGCTTCCAAGTCACAACCCCAAAGGGATCCCAATTCTTCAGGCTGAATGAATGACTTGTCCCACGGGGGAAATCAATAAACATTCCAGAGACACGACCAACACCGCAAAACTTAGCCTCCAGGGTCCCCGTATAGAGAAACCCTTCTTCTTTCTCCAAAGTCAGGTCGGTAACAGGAGATTTATTTTGACTGCGACTATAAAGCCAAGGGGCGAGAGAGATAGAGCCAGCAACACCAAGTGCAGAGATTTGATACCTACGAACTTTCTTATCAGCTCCATGAACTCGAAAGAGTGCCCGATTCATCCCAAGTTTAAGTGCAGACCATCGGATGAGAGCTGCCCATGGTAGTGTGGAGTCTTCAAACGACGGAACGAGATCAATCCAGTCATACCCTTGAGACGGGTTGATCTTCACAGGAAGTGCTGCTGCATGAGGAGCCGCAAACATGTGTTTGACGATACCGAATTTACTTTCCTCCCAGGCCTGTTGATTTCTGAGAAGAACATTGGAGCTCCCCTTCTCTGTAGTAGAGACAATGTTTGGTGTACAGCTTTTGTGCACAACTCCATCAGGTGCTGACCAAGATCTATGAAGAACTCTCTGTGTCCCGTAGACATGAACAAATAGATCTTCCTCTCGCTGTGTTTCAGGCTTCCATGAGACATACCGCTTTTGGTCTACTTCAACTTCGAGAGTCGGCAATGTCGAAGTCGATAATGGAATATATTCTCTTTGTTCTCCTTGGACTGAAAACTGTCCAAGGTAGATCGTAGTAGGATTCTTCATTCTAAGCTCACAACCCATGGAAGTCGAATCAACTCTTGATCTTGAATTCTCCGAAAGCCTCGTTTAACCACACGCAGATAGCCCTCTTCCCCCTCACGACGTTCACCACCTCCAGAGTATTGATGAAGACTTGCATCAAACTCCGCATCAGGCCCAACCTTCTCTTCTTCAAGCCCCCACATCCTGAAATAGCGTTTCAAGAACTCCTGGAGAGCAGAGTCTTCAATTAAATCAGTGGAATATTCCTCAAGCCAATGATCAAGTGAATCACTGAAAGAAAACAACTTATGGGGATCTTCTTCTTTAGGCTCCTCACTTGGAGAGTGCTCACTCATCTGAAGTAATATGCGTTCTTGAATAAGAGACTCCAGACGCAAATAGAATTCTTGCCACAGCGTTGTAATGCTTCCAGTGGGCTCTATTTTAGCCTCAAGAATGTTAGATGGAGTTGGTATTCTCGCATTATTATCCTCAGTAACAAGCCATTCTTTTGAAAAACCTTGTAGATACAGGCTCCACTCTTTCGCAGGATCAAGATCGAATCCCTCCATCACCTGCTCCTGAGAAGGTGACAACAACTTATCTTTTATCAGTATTTTCTGTACTTGTTGAAAGGCTTGAGGGGACTTCAGCTTCAGTAATTCAAGTAAGTCCTGAGTTTGTTGTTGAAAAGAAGATTTTTCATTTTCAACTGTTGCATTACTCTGCTTTTCTAGCTCCCTAGTATAGTAGGAAAAGAGAGGCTCACACAAGGCACGAACCTCTTCATCTTCAAGCTCCATCGGCCTCCATTGAGCTTTGACATACAACATATCGGCTTGTTGCTGAACCCTATGTTTCTCAGAAGATTGATTGTTCTGTTGAATCTCTTTCAAAGAGATCGCTATATGCTCCAATTGTGTCGCAAGATTCTCTATACTCTTGAAAATTTGACTTTGGTCGGTTAGCTGAGATGAAATCTCCTTTATTCTATGAGAAAGCTGAACATTCTCTCCTAGTTGAGATGAAAGAGTGTTGAAAGCTTCCCGAAACTCGTGTTGAAACTCTCTTTTCCATTGTCCATCTTGAACTCTTTGCTCAGATGTCAAGGGAAGAGCTCCCCTCACTTGTTGTGCCTGTTGCTGAAGGCTCCTGGGGGATTGAGAGGTTGTGTATCGATCTGTTTGGATCGAGGGAACATGCCCGCCTATTGGAGCAAGGCTGTGAACAGCCTTGCTCCTGGAAAACGAGGCTTCATAATGATTTACTTGCCTACTATCGGCATTATTGGAAAAATCAGAAACTCTATTTCGAGATTGGCTTGTTGAGTGTTCTTCCAATAGTTTACAGAGCTCTTGTTTGGGATACAACGTGAATGTAACGATCTCATGATTCGCCCCTATCTCCCAGAACATCAATACCAATTCATAGTATGTGTTTTCTTGATCCGTGTTCCAATAAGGTCTTATTTGCTGCAGAGGAAGCGTACAAGACTCTGAGTTACGAGAACGATTGAATTGATATACTTGAGACTTTAAGTTATCTGGATTAACCATCCTAGGAGAATGGGGGTATCGAATTTGCCAAATGACTCTATACTTGGGAGGACAACTACGCCCACATTCCCAAGAGACAGTAATTCCATTCTCAGTTATCTGAATATCTTTTTTATGAAACAGTATGCTGTGTTGTTGTCCTAGCATTCCAATTCCTCTTTTTCAAGGCGATAAGAAGTAAAAGTTGGTCGTTTCACGCATACTGCCATGGAACAGGTATGGGGTAATGCCGGTGTAAGAATCACTTCCATTGCAGGATATGTTTCATCTGTTTATTTACCCGCTTACCTATGGGGGTCACTGAGTCTGCGGGCTTAATTTGACTGATCACTGCAGAGAGGAAAGAAGAGTGTGTTGAGAGAGAGATTCCGCAATAACCAGGGGAGTCGATCTCTTCAGGTGTGGACTCTGATGTATAGAGGAGCGTATCTACCGAAAGCCATGCATTACCTGGCGCGGGGCTCCATAGCAGTCGATACCCTTGAGGATAACTCCAGGTAGTGGAGCCTTCGGAACCCACACATCGTTTGTGCCAAAGAGTCCTCTGTTGTGGCTTTCCATCCTCTTGTAACACTTGAAACGAAAGTGGTTTGATTTCCCCTTGATGAGGGAATGGAAGCACTGCATACTGCGAATGCCATTCCAGTTTAATGGACTCAAAAGAACAAAACGTTGTGAGGTTACTCCAAAGCAGTGCCCCAATAGCTCTAGCTGTAGGACCATGTTCAGCCCAACACCCCCGTACACCTGCATGATCTTGAGCAAGAAGTGTTACTGTCTCTTCAGGCGAAGTAGCATCGCCCCCAATACAATGACAAAGCAGAGTATAATTCTTTGTGTGAGAGGGGAGAATTTTTAGCAGTGATTGGAGAAGATTTGGGTGAAGTCGCCCTGTTATCTGGTTTTTACATAGAAACCTTATATTCACACACTCCGATTCTACTCTGAGTAGGAATCCCGCAGCAACACAATGAATATTTCCTGATAAGTCTGTATCTTCATAGACGATGAAAAGAAGTTCCTGTTTCAATTCAGATGTTGAAGCCATGTTGTGAAGAAGAGGTGCTAAAGAAAGCCAGCTATTCTTGTGTTCGGAGATTCCCGCACGAGACAACAAGTACAGTGACAACAAGGCGAACGGTGTAGAAACAGATTCGCAAGTCATGGACTTTGAAGATAGGTTCTCAGAGGTTAAAATTTCTTGTTTCCATCTTTCGATGAGATTAATGGGAACACCCCCTGGCAGGTTGAAGAGAAGGTGGTATGCATCTTGTGCGGAAACATCTTGAACAGGTAACTTTGACAGAACATGCTTAGCCATTGCTTGGAGAAAGCACTCACTGCTCTCGTGCGAAAGATGCAAACTTCGAAGCCAGGGAGATGGAACTTCATACCTATCACTTCCCTCTATATAAGTAGAGTGAAGTATCTCCTCTTCTTCAATACAACTCGTCACTTTTGAGTTGTATTGGGAAGCCATACAGTATTGTCCTTGTGTCATTTTTCCAGTGCTAGCATAGGCAAACATTCTGATCAAAGTCCTTTGGGCTAGTAATGAACAGGTCCACAAGGGAAGCGTACTTCCTGCAAAAGTTGTTGGGTATGAGGATCGATTTCTTGGACCACAAGGCTAATTCGTTCGAATTCATCAACATAGACAGACCAATGGCATCGATCCAAATCGAGATTATCGAATCTAGCACCCGATGTCTGTAATGCCCCAACGATATCAGCATCACAATCCTTTAGCCTTTTCTTCCAAGGTGTTGCATTCTGATACAGTTCAATTCGGCTACCTCGTGAAAGAGGCGTGATTGGATAGGACTGCCCCAAAAGAGAGAGTTGAGGGATAATCTCAACAAGAGTTTGTCCATACAACAAACTTTTCCGGAGAAGAGCATAAGAAAACCGGGTGACCCCAGAGAAGCTTTTCAG
>JALTMC010000382.1:0-710 GCA_027005175.1 Myxococcales bacterium | reverse complement strand
ATTAAGGTGAAAGCTACCATACTCACATGCGCCAAGCGCAACACATTGCTTTAGCTTCTCTAGTTCTAGAATCTCAACTCTGCAAGAAAAAGATTCTCGCATCATCGTTTGTAGAAGAGGAATACGTGAGGACTGACCAGCCAATAGAATGAGATCATGATTCGCTATTTGGATTTTGCGCCCTTCAAGAAGATTCTGTAGATAGGAAAAACCGCGCTCTAAAGTTGGGCGAATAAACTCTTCAAATTCATCACGAGTTATCTTAATATTCGGCCTAACTTCGACAGGTTTTTTGACCAACACTCCATCAGCCTCATAGTAGATTTGAAAAGCATCTCCGATAGACCCTTTCTCATATTCAGAGAGAGAGAGCTTCAGACGTTCAGCCACTTTGTGAATACTAACACTCTGCGTATGAAGTCGGTAGTCTGCAAGAGAGTGGCGCTCTGAAGGCTTAGCATAAGGGATCGATAATGATTTTGGTAGATCTAGCTGTCCACTAAGTTTTTTCTTTAGTTCTTTCATCAGGCTGGCCAATACGACCTGCTGAACAAGGAGTTCTGTAATATCCTCACCCCCCAGATCTTTGAGCCCTCCAGCAGCCAGAGTTTTCATACTGAGGATCTCATCATCATCAGAAGGTAAATGAACCTGAGACACTGTAATGTCAGTTGTCACTTCACCAAAGTCGTATACTATAAGCCGGCTAT
>JALTMC010000381.1:2791-5117 GCA_027005175.1 Myxococcales bacterium | reverse complement strand
TTTATGAATAAAATCTACCGCTTTCTTACTTTGCCCCAGCCCCATATAGGCAAGCCCATAGTAAAAATAAAGATCTCGCATCAAACCTTTGTACTTCTTCACAAGGCTAGATTGCTCAAAGATCTTGGGTAGAAACGTTGCCTCTTTGTCGGCCAGAAGTAACGCTTTCATGGCATAGCTGCTGCGTTTCTTCAGTGGAAACACTGTGACTTGATAAAGCTTCTTTGCCTTCTCAAGATATGTCCTCATCTGTTTCATATGTGACAGTATGCGGGTGCGGGCTTTCGGAGAAAGCGGCGTAGTATACAATGTGAGATTGATCTGTTTGAGGCTGGGTATCGATAGGCGACGCTGCTTGCTTAGCACGTTGCGCAGGGTGCGCCCCAACCATTTGCATTGGTTGCTGGGAATCCCCTTCACAGTTCGTGATAATACAACAACTTTGACCTTCTGTGGGGCGGCCCAGGTCTTGGTATGATTGAAAATCACACCAAGGAAGATGCCACACACCACACTCATGGTTTTCAACGTTCTTAGCAAAGAAACACTCACTTTCATTCTCCAAACGGGCTGCATTTCGTTCACGTTACTGTACATGGTTCGACAAAACCTCTTCCTATATCACATGTTTCGTATTTTGAGCAAAACAAAGAAAAGAGACTATGCTGTGAAGACTGCCTCTAGAGCATTTTGAGTACGTTGTTCATCCCCACGCAGCCGATAGTCATCAGCCTGGTCAATCCAGCGTACAATATGTTCTTCATCAAGGAGTTCAGAGATTACCGTAAGTTTCGGCGGGCTTTGCGATAGAGGCGACTCGATGAGGGCATAATTCTCATCACCTGTCGCAGCAATTTACGGGATTCACGATTATCGACACCTTTGAGAACCAAAGCTTGCTTGTAAAGAGAGCGTGCTTTTCGTTGGAGACGCCGAATAGCTGAGCGAGCAGGTCCATAGGATGCAAACGTGAGCGCTCGTTTGTAGTAGCGCATGGCTCGCCCGAACTTTTTCCTTCGAGAAGCTTTCTTTCCCTTGTAATAGATGGAGCGGGCGAGACGACGACCATATCTCGACTTACTACCACCCATCGATCGGGAGATGGAGTGTGCACGCAAAAGAAGAGCTACGGCTCGATTGTGGTTGCCACTCCTCGAAGCCTTAATCCCTCGCGCCAACACATTGACAAAAGAAGCGGCTCGCAGTTGATACGAAGCGGCCTTGCGTTTAATCAAACCGGAAGAAGTACTTTCGAGTTTCTTAAAGTAGGCCACGGCTTGTTTGAACTTACCTCTTCGAAAGAGCTTGAAGCCTTTTCCAAACTTTATCTTAGCCACCTCGTTGGCTTTTCGCGCACCTTCAGGATCAACCTTGTCCAGACGCTGCTGCAAATCGACAGCAGCCGTTAGATTGGGATCATAGGCCAAAACCCTTCCAATATCCCTTCGTGCGCTCTTGAACTTGCGTGCTTGTATCTCCAAGTCGATGGTCCGAAGCAGGGGCTTCACTTTTGTCCTAAAAATCTGAGCACGCAGCTTTTGTCCCGCACGATAAGCATAACGCTCTCTGGGAATTCGAGCGATCAAACCAAGAGCCCGAACCCATTGGTCAGCCCGCACCAAACGCTTCGCCTTTTCAAAGGCGTTGAGATGTACGATCTCTGAAGAGATCTGGGTGTTGCGTGTCTTCAGAATCACAAACATTGGATGTGTTTTCGGGGTCTCCGACATGGCCTGACGCAATTGAATATCGGCTCTTCTCCACAAGTTCTTCTGGACCAACCCACCCACCTTTACAATGTGAGCAAATGTCTTCTCTGTCGTATCCTCTTGTTTTTGCTTGGCGGGAGGAGGGCTGAGATAGTGGAGGGAGAAGACCTCGTAACCAATCCACACCGTCGCACCTTGCAGCAAGTATATGCCGAGAAACAGCAGCACCCCTATGCCACTCATGCTTTTCTTTTTGGGAGGGGCCACCACAACTTGCTCCTCATCAAGGACGGAAGCGGCTGCGAGTAACTCGCTATCGAGATCCAGACTCCTCATATCAAAATCCCCAAACTCGACAGGAGCAGAGATACGAGGTGCAGAAGACTCAGGTGCAGAGAATGGGTCCCTGGAGTTGGCAGATGGAGTTGACGATGCGAAAGACTCCTGGGAACCCACCTCTTGGGTAACGGGTCCTTGCCCCATCACTGCTTTAACCTCAGGTTGTGGAGCAAAGAAATAGAGGCCTGAGCCGCCAATACGAATCTCTTCTCCACCTGTCAGCCAGCCTTGAGACAGAGGTTCACCATTGACGATAACACCATTGCCTTCCTCATAGG
>JALTMC010000381.1:0-2781 GCA_027005175.1 Myxococcales bacterium | reverse complement strand
ATGGCATTCTGTTCACCACGACCGATGGTGAGCTGACCCCGCACAGGAGAAACACTCTCCTGGCCTGTGGGATCCACGACCAAAAGACAATACTCCAAAGAAAATTCAGTGCTCGGGAGCTTCCGATTGTGATGAGGAGACCCCTGACTGTCCCTCTCCTGCACATTCTTTCCAAAGGCTTGTTCAAAACTACTCATCAAAACGTATCCTTATAAGCGAAGACGTGGGGCATTCTCTGGACAGTGTGGCTTCACTTTTTTCTCCAACGAGCCAGGAGTTCCGCGCTAGATGCCTCAAACATTTTGGACTTGGGGAGAGCACTGACACTGTGGCGTTTTGCTCGAATAGAGAATGTAAAATACAGATGAATCACCGCATTAAGGAAAAGGACCGTGCCCCAAACTGCAACCACAAGATAGAGTTCTGCGAGAGATATAGGAGAGATCGAAAAATGAGAATACTCACCCACAAACACGTAAACACAGAGACCAAACAGCAAAAGTTGCAAGAAAAACACAAGAAAGTTTTTCAATCGGAGAGAGTTCTCGCGTTGTACAAGTTGTTTGAGAGCAAGCCATGCCATATCATTTTTAATAGCTTCATGGGTTTCGAGAAACTCACTGAGAATGCGATGGGAAGCCCTCTGAAACAGCCACGTTCGAAAAAAGCTGAGGAAGAAAAGTAGTGCTCCGAACGCGATCCAAAAAAAGACCCGAGCGTTGGGAGACCAGCTCCAGGGCTCAAGAGTGGCAGTCTTTGCAAAGGATACCTGCTGGGGAGTGCCCCATTTCCCTGACAAATTCCCAACTCGAACGCCAAGAGTGATCTTGCTCTGTCCCTCTGGAAAGATAAAGTTATTATCGTCACAGGGAGAAGTCTGGCCCAAGAACAACCGACCTTTTTTGGGCTGCAACACGAGATGAGGTGCTCGCTTGTAATCGATCTTCCCCTCTGCTCCAGCCATCCAGACTCCGAAGAAAGAAGAGGGAGCGGAAGGAGCACCTTTGAGATCCAACACAGCATAGGGACCCGGCGGACGACACAGACCTGATGTAGAACGCTCCCAAAGAAATCTCGCGTTCTGAATACCTGCCTTTGTCTGGGACGTCGTCTCCACCTGGGAGCTTGTCGTAAAAGTCCCAATCAAAGAACTCAAACCGCCTTGTGCCTGTATATAGACGTCATACTTTTGTTTCGGTAAAAGCGGATTCTGTGGACGCAACACACTCATCCGCCACTGCCCTAGATTCAAGTCTGTTTTGTAGACCGGCAGAGACTTTTTTTTACGATCAACCAGTAAGATCGCCATCTGGCTTTGTGTGAAGCGAGCAGACCAAAAACGCGGATATTTTTTGAAATCGCTATACTTTTCGTAGGGCAGCTTTGTATTGTAAGCAGGCAACCTCACCCAGATCTGTGTGTTGATGGGAGCAGCTCGCCTCCCATTTGGCCAGACAGAAACCGTAGCGTTGGCACAAGTACACGCATGAGCCTCTCCCCAAGGGGTGAGAAACCACACAGCACAAAGAAACAAAAACGGCCCAACTCGAGAGAGGATCGGGTTGTATTTTAATTGAACCAAGACAGCAATCCTTCGCATGACAACTTTATCTACCGGAAAATCCAACATCTTTCCTCACTCTAAGAGTGCCAAAGATGACTCAAATAAGTCATTCGACCATTGGGAAGACAGCGTAGAATGGACATCCAAACCTGTCAAGTATGTCATTCAGCAAGAGATGGATTTCTCTCTTGACGATGAGCCAGTACCTTTCCATGCTATCAACTTACAGTAGACTTCCACCCAAACGATTCTTTCCAAAAGATGAGGTTATGTATGATGAACAAGAACGAGGAGGTGATAGCCTGTCATGTTTGTCACTTGATACAAACCCTGCCCCAAGAGATCGAAGAACAAAGTATACCGGTTTGCTGTCGTTGCGGCACAACCCTCGGTGTGCATGACACAGCAGCCCAACTCGCCTGGACACGCAACGCTGCGCTCGCCGCGCTCCTTTGCTACCCCCTCGCTGTTACGCTGCCCGCTCTGCGCATCGAGCGCCTGGGCTATGTCTCCGAAAACAGTGTTCTCGGAGCCATTTCCACCTTGTTCTCCGGAGGCTACTTGACTTTGGGCTTGATCGTGTTGCTTTGCTCTGTGGTCATCCCACTCTGCAAACTGGTGGGGATCTGGATCATCTGTAGTCCCTCCTTTTTACAGGAAAAACACAGAGCCATGACCTATCAATTTGTCGAATGGTCCGGGCGTTGGGGCATGGTTGACGTTCTCCTGGTTGCTGTGCTTGTTGCCTCTCTCAAAATGGGGAACCTTGTCAATGTATACCCAGGTCCCGGAACCCTCCTATTCGCAATGTTTGTTTTCTTTAGCTTGCTCGCCAGCTACTTTTTCCATCCACGAACAATATGGGAGACCCATGACTGAACCAACGTCACCCACAACAGACACAAGCCAGACACAAGGGGGAGAGAGAGCTATTCCCCCTGTGGCTCATACAAAAAAACAAACAACACGTGTCTGGTCGGCTTATATACTACCTCTTGTAGCAATCGCCATCACTGCCTGGGCAGGATTTGCCCAATGGCAAAAGCAAGGCCTGTCGATAGAGATCACCTTCCCTCATGCACACGGGCTTCAGCCGGGAAATCCTCTTCGCTATCGCGGGGTACTTGCCGGTGAAGTGCAACGTGTCACACTCAAACACGACCTGACGGGCGTCAAAGCGACCGTTCGCCTTTTTCCTGGAAACGACAAACTAGCCC
>JALTMC010000380.1:12010-17948 GCA_027005175.1 Myxococcales bacterium | reverse complement strand
GGGAGAGGCAGGACGCAGCCCGGCCCGAAGCGGACTCATCCATTTTGATGCGACGATACTTCCGTTGGTGGGCTAAAAACGAAGTAACTCTCTTGATGGAGCCCCAGCACCAAGCTTGTATCCCGGTGCTGGGGAGTTCGGTGCTAAGTGATATCTTTGGTTGCGTGTTAGAGTGATCGTTGTTTGCGAGGCAGAGAGTGTCTTTTGGATGAACAATCGTAGAGTATCATGGAGATAGATAGGGATGAAGATCTCATCAGAGGTTGGTTTGTCTGTGGAGCGACTTACGGCTTTGGGGCGTGTGGTGTCGGTTGCTCCTTCACCATGTGGAACGTGGCTTGCTGTTGAGGTTTCACGTCTGGACAGTGAAGGTGCTTGCTATATCTCTGATCTTTGGAGAGTCTCTATGGATAAGAGCTTTGAGCCGATTCGGCTCACATGGGGTTCGTCTCGTGACAAGGCTCCATGGTTTCGGCGGGATGGGAGTCTGGGGTTTTTGTCGAATCGCAATCCAAGAGAGGGGAAGCCTCAGCACGGTGATGACAAGCGGTTTCAGGTGTGGTTGATGCCTGTGGAGGGAGGGGAGCCCTGTCTCCTTACGGATGAACCTCTTGGTGTCTCAAGTTTTCGTTTTGCTTCGGAGGGAGACAGGCTGATTGTTTTGGCTTCCATCTTATTGGGTGTGCCTTTGGAAAAACAGCGTAATCTTCAAGCAGACCGCAAGAAGAACGGCCCTTCAGCGTTGCATTATCGCTCGATGCCCATTCGTTCGTGGGATCATTGGCTGGAAGAGCCCGCGATCCATGTTATCTCGTATAACGAAGAGGGGCGAGAGAGGCGTGACTTGACTCCCGAAGCGGACAGGGAGCATCGAGAGGCATCGTGGGATCTCTCGCCGGATGGTAGCTGTGTCGTAGTGACACACCAGTCTGTGTTGCGTGAAGATTTTCTGCCTGACCAATCTCTGTTGTTGCTTGATACACAGTCGGGAGGGCAGCGTGAAATCGGTGCGATGTCGAGGATCTCATTGAGCGCTCCAACCTTCTCAACAGATGGTAGGACCATTGCATGTCTCTGGGGTAAGAGAACGAGCAAACCTTCGTATGAGACGGGGCTATGGCTGTTTGATGTTGCGCTTGGAGAGGGGCGTCCTCTGGCTTCATCTTGGGATCGAAAGCCGACTTCGGTGCTGTGGTCTAGCGACGGTCGCCATCTGTTTGTGGTCGCAGCAGATAGAGGGTATGCTCCTATTTTTCAAGTGTCTTTGGAGACCGAAGATGTGACACGTCTGAGTTCCACTTCTTGTGGTGGAACACATCAATGTCTTCGGTGTGTTCCAGGGCTGCCATCGCTGGTTGGAATTCGACATCAGTTTCGTCATCCTCCTGAGCCATTTTGGATGCCTTGTGAATCCGAAGCCACTCCAACACTGCTTGCCAACTTATCGGGATTTTCTCCTGAAGAGGGTGAGGCGTTATTTGAGTTGACTGACTTTCGGACTCCCACCGATGACGGGCAACACATACAGTCTTTTTTACTCACTCCAAAAAGGCCCGAGAGTCCTCTTCACCCGTGGTTGTTGTGGATTCACGGTGGGCCCATGAGTCAGTGGAGTGACGGCTGGCACTGGCGGTGGAATCCCTTGGTTCTAGTGAGCCAAGGCTATGCGATGGCTTTGCCCAACCCACGAGGCTCTACAGGAGAAGGTCAAGCTTTCATTGATGGTATCTGGAACAACCAATGGGGGGGGCGATGTTATCGCGATCTGCTCAGTGTGACAGATGCTCTTGTAGAGCGTGATGACCTCGATAGTGAACGATACAGTGCGATGGGCGGTTCTTTTGGTGGATATATGGTGAATTGGTTGGCAGGTCACACGGATCGATTCAAGTGTATGATCTCCCATGCAGGTTTGTTCCACTTCTCTGCCTTTTTCGGCACAACAGACATGCCCGGATGGTTTTCTTATGAAAAGGCGCTCCATCCCTTTAAAGACACAGAAGCTCTTGAGTTGCATTCACCCCACCGCTTTGTCTCCGAGTGGAGAACACCTACCTTGATTATCCATGGTGAAAAAGATTATCGGGTCCCGATTAGTGAGGCATTGTTGTTGTTTAACAGCTTGCAGATGCATGGTGTTCCTTCCGAACTTCTTGTGTTTCCCGATGAAAATCATTGGATACTCAAACCCCGCAACATCCGCACTTGGTACAATACTGTCTCTGCCTATCTCCAACGATTTCTCTAGTGCTCTGATACACACAGGAAAACAAGCAAATCCGAAGAGGTGTCAGGGTTTGCCTTTTGCATCCGAGGGTTTGGGGTTGTTTCCATGTGAGTGGTCCGAAGAGGTGTCAGGGTTTACCCTTTGCATCCGAGGATTCGGGGTTGTTTTCATGTGGGAGGGGTTCTGATGGGCATGGGTCTGGAGTGTGAAACCTTGTTGACTCTCAAGCAAATCCATGTTGTTGTCGGGCAGCATTATTAAGAGGAAGGATGTATATTGATGAAGTTGTTGAAGCGATGGTTGGGGCATTTTGTTCTTTGGATTTTTGGTTGGGAAAAGGTAGGGGAGCGACCCAAACCAGATAAATATGTCCTGATTGCAGCACCTCACACCTCCAACTGGGATCTTATCTTTATGCTCGCCTATGCCTATGTCTTTGATTTACATATTTCTTGGCTGGGAAAACACTCTTTGTTTAAGTTTCCCTTTGGTTGGTTTATGAAGTTTTTGGGTGGTATTCCGATCGATCGGCGTTCCAGCAATAATGCTGTAAAGCAAGTTGCGGAGATCATTGCGAAGAGTAAACAAATCTCGCTTGCCATTCCTCCGGAAGGAACACGTAGTCATAGAGATTATTGGAAGTCGGGCTTTTATTATATTGCGAGAGAGGCAAATGTCCCCATCGTTTTGAGCTTTTTAGACTATGCAGCCAAGCGGGGAGGGTTTGGTCCAACCATTATGCCTTCGGATGACTTGCGCGCAGACATGGACAAAATACGTGACTTTTACAAAGATATTAAGGGGAAGTTTCCCGAAAACTACAACCGCATCCGACTTCGTGCCGAAGATGAAGAACAAGTCCAATGATGTGTTGGAACCCAATGATGTGTTGAAATCATGGGGGGGAAGTGAGGTTTGTCTGAAAGACTGTATTTTATGGTTTGACGTTTTGTAATGATGTGTTGAAATCATGGGAGGGAAGTGAGGTCTTTATGCGTTCCTATACTCCAAGAGATATGAATGGTTTATGTCGTCAGTGTTTTATGCGTGAGCCGTGGTGTCTTTGTGAGCTGGTACCGCGAATTGAAACAGAGGTTCATTTTGTGATTGTGAGAAACTTTAAGGAAGCTTACAAAACATCGAATTCGGGTCGTTTGGCGGCGATGGCATTGAGCAATTGTACATTGATGGACTTTGGTGCAGTGGATAGTAACTATAATCCTTCTGTGTTGGAGGGGGAGAGTGTTTGGTTGATGTATCCATCGACAGGTGGGGCTCCTGGGCTAGGTGGGAAAGAGGAGTTTCCCAAACCGGACAAGCTGGTGATTCTGGATGCAACATGGCGACAAGCTCGTCGTATGTCACAACGGATGGAAGCAGTGCGTATGCTGCCTCGGTTATCCCTATGGCCAGCGTCTATGGAGACCGATCGAATTCGTCAGAAGCCACACGACTGGACCATGGCTACGATCGAGGCCATTGCTCGGGCAGTCGAAACGTTTGAGGGGGCAGAGAAAGCGAAACAACTGGACGAGTTGTTTGAGAGGATGGTTCTTCATTATCGGGCGATGAAGCGAAGCATCTCTGTGGAGAGATATTTAGCAGAACTCGAACGAGAAAAGGTGGGAACCGAGGGTGGTGATTGAACCGCATCCTGAATGTCGCAGAACTCGAAGGTGAAAAGGAGGGAACCGAGGGTGGTGATTGAACCGCTTCCTGAGAAGTGAGTCAGCCTGTATACAAGGCTGATCTATGCGCTGAATTGGGGAAGTTTCTCTTCCGCTCTCTGGCCGTGTTGGTAGTTGACGTAGATGACGATGGGGATATGCAGTTCTTTCAAATGTTTGTACACGACAGGGCGAACGACCTCCCACTCAAGTCCACCGACTCCTGTGGCAAGTCGTGGCATCGCGAGGCTTGTGAAGCCTCTGTGGATGACCTCTTTTTTGAGTTCCCGCATACATTGATTGACATTCTCGATACTGGCTTTCCCGGGTCGGGAGCCCAATTCGTACGCGCCTTCTTGGGTCATCAAGTTGACAATACGTACCCCCCCGACACCTCCCCAGGTCCATAATTCCCCCGGCTTGGGGTGGAATTGATGGCAGTGGCTGCGGAAGTCTTTGTACATCACAGGCCATCTCTCTCGCAAAGCCAGGGCCAATCCGTGTGCAAAGTTATCATTGGGTGCCACACCGTGGGCCATGGCGTGGGCTTGTGTGAAGAGGATGTCTCCACTTACTTCTCGGATCATATCCACTTCTCCTTTCAAGGATCTTGTTTTTGGACATTGGGTGAATGTTCTTGCCATCTTAACGAAGCAGGCATCAGGTCTAAGCCAAGCACTGTTGAGTTTCGGTAACAGGGTGAATGTCTTTATCACCTTGACGAAGCAGGTCTCGGGATTTGTCTCTCGTAGCAGAATGTTCCTGCATTATGTGGGATAGGGCTCTACTCATGATGAACTGGCTTCTGTTTTCATGATGAGTTGGCTTCCGCTTCCGTGGCGCATTCAATACATAAATGCGTATAGGGGAGAGCCTGTAAGCGTCTCTCTGCAATGTCATCACCACACTCAGAGCACTCATTGTATGTTCCTGCTTCGATGCGTTGGAGGGCCATGCTGATCTTTTTGACCTCCTCCCTACCGGATGTTCCTAGTGCTTGTAGGACTTCTTCATTCTCCAATTCTTGCGCCTGTTCCTGTGAATCAGCACTAAGAGGACCATCCGCCTGACGAAGATGTCGGTTGATCTTATTTAATCGTGTGGTTAAACTCTTCTTCTTTGCTTCGAGTTCTCGTTTGATATCTTCAAAGTTGGTGGTCGTCATTTTGTTTTTCCTTTTGGATAAGGTCAGACACCGTGGCTCTATTGATATTAGGCTAGAAAATTGGAGTGGTCTTATTGAAAGTCAATCTGGTATTTGATGTGGATCAAACGGAGATGGATGGAGGCAGGAGGGCGAATTGTGAGAGTAACGTATTCGCTTACGATTTGGACCCCTTCGAGGAGTAGCTAGAGTCTTCTTGTAGTAAGGGAGGCAACTCAAACGGTATCTTGGGTGACTTGGCGGCCAGGTTGAGGAAAAATCGTCGAATAATGACAGGGTTGATCCCCGGGATCTTTTGCACCGTTTCCCACAATGGATCGAGTGGGATCGTCTTGTATTCCTGATAGCGATACAGGTGACGTCGAAGGTATGCTGTAAAGCTTTTGCGGTTGATCCATTGATGAAGTTTCATCCTCTCGCATTCTTCCAACATAAATTGTAACAACTCTTCCAGATCCTTGGACAAGGGGATTTCCTCTTCGGCAGGCACATTCACCTTCCTTGTGGTATTTGCAGGGGGTGCAACAGGAGGAGGCGTTGGGTGTCCTGAGAAGGAGCGAAGTCGAGCTCTTCTCTTTTCCGACTCTGTAAGTTTGGGAGGTGTAGGAGGCTTTTCTGGAACGGAAGATGTGAGTTGGCTTGATGATGAATAAGACCACGATGGAACGGCATTCTTTTCCGATGATTTTCGGTCTATCTCAGATGCTGGGTTTTCCTGTGACGAGCTACGAGTTGTTGTCGGTACCGGATTTTCTTGGGATGACTTGTGAACGGCGGTCGGTACAGGATCTTCTTGGGACGAGGGATGTGGAAATGGATCGTTGGGTATCGGTGCTTCCGCCGCTCGATGCGACGCCGATTTTGAGGCTTGTGTTAATG
>JALTMC010000380.1:3411-12000 GCA_027005175.1 Myxococcales bacterium | reverse complement strand
ATATTGGGCGACGATTGGCTGGAGAATATGCTGAGGTTGGTATCTCTGTTCGCGAAGGGGTTGCGATGTGCGGGCGATGGTGGGCGGGGGATGTGCCTGAATGGGGTGTTGATGTTCGGGCTGTGTGTGCCTTCTCCTGGAGATGTGGGACTGCTGGTAAATCATCCATTGAGATGGTGAGCTGTGGGATATCGGCTTCACTCATCGCAGATAACATCACTTTTCGTAGCTGGGTGAGAGCCTCGCGGAGGGTGGACTGAATCCGTCGCCAGACAGGGATTTGTGCGGTCGATAGGAGTAACGGTGGAGTGTAATTTCTCAACCATACTCGGAGTTCTTCCAGCCCTTCTTGTACGGTGGAGCGTCGTGCCGATTCATGAAGCTGTGCTGTGAACTCTGCATGCCCTTCCGGTGATGATAAATATTTACGAAACTTTCCTGCGCCAGGCTCACGTAATATCCGAAGTCGAAGTTGACTCATCGTTTTATCGGAGTTCCAGCGAACCATCATCTGATGCTTTTGACGGGCCAACACCCCACCTGTCAGCCGACTCAAACTGTCGCACTGTTGGAGTGCTATCTCAAGTTCTTGTCGGCCTGGGTCTGATAGATGATGATGTTCGTGCTCTAGCACTTCTTTGAGCTTCTTTTGAATGGTCCGCAAGTGGTGCTCTAGTTCTTGTTTTACATTGGAAGCAAGTTCGCCCACCGCATTGATCTGGCTTGTTTGAAGTAGCTTCTCTTGTTGTTGCTTTCGCTCGGTGATGTCTTCAACAAACAACCATACCATGTGTGTATTCTTGCTGTTCTTAAACTGAGCACTGCCAAGCATGATGGGAACGCGATGCCCATCCTTGTGTAGATAGACACTCTCAATGGACTTTGAGATACCTTGCCCAAATAGCTTCGGCACTTCCTGGGTGTTTTTTGGGTCTGAAGTATCGAGAAGCCCATAGAAATTTGCACCCACAAGCTCTGTTTGTTGGTAGCCCCCGATATCGCAGAAAGCCTGATTGACCTGGATGATCTCACCATCTCTTTGTGCCATGATCATCCCCAAAGGGGCGTTCTGGTACATGGCACGAAACTTCTCCTCATTGGCTCTGAGTTGAGCAGAGGCACGTTGTCTTTCCATGGTATAGCGGATGGAGTGCTCCAATAGCTCTGGACTCATATCGTCTTTGACGATGAAGTCGGCTGCACCTTCGCGTATCGCTTCGAGGTCGAGATTCTGCCTACCACGTCCTGTCAAGATCGTGATCGGTACCTGACAACCTTGTACAAGAGCAGCTCGCATTAAATCGATCCCACTCTGTGGACCTAGCCTGTAGTCGATGAGGTAGAAGTCATGTTGTTGCTCCACTATGCGCAAGAGCCCATCATGGTAGTTGTCTACCCAATCCAACTCAATCTGTAGATGCTCCATTTGCTCGATGATGTCTTGGGTGACGATGTAGTCGTTCTCATTGTCGTCAATTAGTAATATTCGTAGGTGCGGAATCTCATTGTTGTACGTTTGCATCATCTTCCTCAATGATTGGATAGGACTTTACCGGCCTATATACACGATTTCTCTCTTTTGTACAGGGCTTGGCTTGTAAATATTCTTACATGAGTGTCTCAAAGTCGCCCTGTTGCTTCTTTGTCAGGTACTGTTGCTGAACCCTTCTGCACCTTTTCTTGGTATCCACGAATGGCACGAAGAAATACGAATGGAGAACAAGGAATCATAGATTGATGAACTCTCCATATGAAGTACGTTTCTTGCTTCGTGTGCACAAAACCCTATCCTCTCAATCGGCCCTGAGCCCCTACAACATTTCATCTCGATTTGGCTTTACTTCTCATATGGGTTGTGGGGGGTTGTGGGGGTTGGTGGTTGTGCTTGGGGCAGCTCAGACGTTGGTGTTTTTGACAACAGATGAGGGGCATTGGGTAGGAGAGAGCGAACACCAAAGGTGATGAAGAATTCGGAGCCTCCGCCCTTACGAGCCTGGACCCAGGCGTTACCTCCGTGTCGTTCTGCAACCTGACGAACAATGCTTAGTCCCGCTCCTGTCCCTTCGTATTCGCGGCCTGCTGCACGTTGAAAAAGCTGAAAGATATACTCTTCTAAATCGGCCGGAACACCAATCCCTCGGTCGCGAATCACTAATCCCACATCCACCATTCCTCCGGTTTTAACCTGTTGGTATCTTGCTATTTCCAGGTCAGGAGGCTGTCCTTGCTCTGTATATTTGAGTGCGTTGGCGACCAGGTTATAAACGGCTTGTGTCGCCCAGGTTGGGTTGGCTTGAATGTGTGGAAGGTCAGGGGCTATAGCGATGGTTGCTCCCGTTTTTTGGATCACATGTTTTAGTCTCTCACAAACTTTTTCTACGATTTCTGCGCTGGAGATGTCGTGCACTCCTCGTTCAAAGCGTTGGGCGCGTGAGTATTGGAGTAGATCGTCAAGCAGTTGTTCCAATCGTTCCGTGGCTCCGTCGATCCGCGTTAACAGATCCTGGCCTTTCTCGTCGAGCTGCTCTTTGCAGCGTCGGGAGAGAATACGAGAGAAGCTTTTGATGGTTCGCATGGGTTCGTTCAGGTCGTGCGAGATGATATACAAGAGTGCTTCGAGGTCTTTGTTTTTTTTGCCCAAAGCTTCGGACAACCGGAGTTGTTCTGTGATGTCGCGAATAATAAAGATGCCTTCTGCTTCACCACTTCGAGTGACTCGTGCTTCGAAGGTGAGCATCTCGCCAGCAGATGGCCATTGGAATTCAAACGTTTGGATATGGCGAGTTTGCAGGGCCTTCTCCAGATGCTGTAGCATTCGGCGGGTGAGTGAGTCTGGCATGAAGTCTTGGATGGGGGTTCCCACAAAGGCACCCGATGATTGGCCAAATTCCGAGGTTTCTGGGACCCAATAGTCGAGAAATGTCCCATCGTTGTGGATACGAAACATCACATCAGGTATGGCCTCTAAAAAGGCATAGTAATGTTCCTCGCTTTGTTCGAGTGCTTCTGCGGTTTGTTTGCGTTCTTCCACTTCAGCCATAAACTGCTTGTTGAGTTCGAGGTAGTCCTGGGTTCGTACGATCCTATCCCCAAGCCAACTCAATCGAATCAGGCCAATTCCAAGAATGGTGAAGTTCAAGGCAGCAGGCAGTGACATCTGACTGAGCAAGCCCCAGTCCTGTACCGAGTTCCATGATACGATATAGCTTGTGGTGGTGACAAGACCAAGGCCAAAGACAAAGGCTCCAAATATCCCTGTGGTAAGGGCTTGTAGATTGGTGAGTAGGATGAGACTGATCAGACCAAAGCAGGTCGCTGTTTGTGGAGCGACAATAGGTCTGGGGAAGGTCTGCCCACCGATCAAACCTAGCTGGAGCAAGTATCCATCAAGGCTTGTTGTATTGCCTAACAGGTAGAGCACTAAGGTTGTTATGGAAAGCAGCAACAGGAGTGTCCCTATGCCTAAGACGAGCTTGCGTCGCTTCTTCCACAGCATTAAGAATCCAAGTCCGCTGAGGACGAAGCCCAGAGAGGTTGTATAGGACATGGGGGTTCTTTGGAAGAGAAATGATAATGTCTTGAAATGATACAAATGCCACGATAGTACCATTGATGCGCCAAACAGTAGCACAACACTACCGATAACAAGGATCGTTTGTGATTGGTCTTTGGGAAGGAGGTCGAGTTCTTCCTTGATCATAGCTACCTTACCATTGGAGTTTCGACCTTACGAAATGAAAAGTCACTTGGGATTGGACCCATGTCGTAGGTCTTGTCTTTGTTAAGCCTGTCTTAGGGAACATTCTGTTTTTTTATGATGTGTGCTCTTAGGGAGCACTCTGTTTTTTCATGATGTGTGCTCTTAGGGAACATTCTGCTCTTTTATGATGTGTGATATGCACGAGACCCGTCAAGCAGTCATGCCAAGACGGTCTTTTCGCGCTTTTGGAACAGAGTCTGCGGAGGGCTTACAAAAATGTTATAACGGTTGTCTTGGATACAGAACTTTCATTGAGAGGAGGACGGTGTCATGCAAAAACTAGGTTTTTTAGGGTTGGGAATTATGGGGAGCGCTATGGCTCGCAACTTGGTGGATGCAGGTCATGATGTGACCGTATGGAATCGTTCTTCTGCGAAGTGTGATCCGCTTGTGAAAGCGGGTGCTCGGCAGGCTGATACTCCCGCCGCAGTTGTGTCTGCGAGTGACATTACCTTTGCTTGTGTCTCTGATCCGGAAGCGTCTTCTGAGTTGTGCTTTGGGCCTGATGGAGTGCTGGAGGGCATGGAGAAGGGGAAAGGCTATGTTGATATGTCAACGATCGACCTGGAGACTTCTCAGATTATCGAGGAAGCAGTGATCGGGGAGGGGGGACGTTATTTGGAGGCTCCTGTTTCTGGAAGTAAAACCCCTGCGATCAATGGTAACCTGATCATCCTTGCGGCTGGAGAGCGTTCTCTGTATGAGGAAGCCCTTCCTGCCTTTGATGCCATGGGAAAGATGTCACTTTATCTTGGAGATGTTGGTAGTGGGGCAGCCATGAAGCTTGTGGTAAATATGATTATGGGCACGATGATGGCAGCCTTTACAGAGGGTATGTCGCTGGCCGAAAAAGCGGGCCTCTCTACCCAGGATTTGCTTGCTATCCTAGATGCTGGAGCGATATCGAATCCAATGTTTCGCGTGAAAGGTGCTCTGATGCAGGACGATGAGTTCTCTCCAGCCTTTCCTCTCAAACATGCCCAGAAAGACATCCGTTTGGCTCTGCTCCTGGGCGACTTACTCGGTCATGGTATGCCCACGACAGCCGCCGCCAACGAGGTTTTTAAGCGGGCCCGCTCCATGGGATTGGATGACAACGATTTCTCGGCTGTCTTTAAAGCCAGCCAATCTTAAAGCCACATAGAACCTCTCCTCATCAAATGTAACTTCTTCCTGAAGATACTGTATTGTATTGTAAGGACTGATGTAGGGATTGGTCTGCCTTGGTCTTGTCGTCTTTTGTGGGAGGTTCTTATGCAAAGCGACTCTTGTGTTCCGCTGTGTTGTGAGTCGTGGAGGTGCTTCTTCGGACCTCTTGTGTTCTCTTTGTTGCTTGTGACAGGGTGTGGTCGTCCCGTTGCTGTTGCAGAGTTTTCATCGGAGAGTGGGCAAGGTGCTAGAGAGTCGGTTGCCCAACAACAAGAGCGGGGTGGTGAGTTGGCTAGGGAGGATGCAGGTCCTTTCGAGACTCGTGTGCCAGAGCTTATTTTAGAGTCAGGTAGAGACTCTCTGCCTGAGGGCGTTATTCCAGAAGAGAGCTCTTCTCGTAAGCAGCTACCGATACGTGGGATTACACTTTCTGCGCCTCGTGGAGGCAGTATTTACGGTACGTCTGGTATAGAGGCGACAATGGCTGAGCTGCTTAAGCTCGGTTCAAACTGGATTTCCTATCACCCTTATGCCTGGATCGGTAACGATGGCTCCTTGCGTTTTGATGAGTCGGTAAGCCAGAGCCAGATCTTGCACCCCATTCAACAAGGCAAGAAGTTAAAGATGGGGGTTTTGCTCAAGCCTCATATCGGCTATTGGGGATCTAAGTTTTCCTGGCGTGGTGAGATTGGATTTGGACAGAATGAGGCGGAATGGAAGCGGTTCTTCGACGATTATACTCGGTGGATTGTGACTCTCGCGAAGATGGCCGAAGCTGCTGGAGCTGAGATGATTGCGATTGGTACAGAGTACAAGCTGACAGAGCAACGCAAAGAATGGTTTGCGGTGATTGCGGCTGTGCGGAAAGTCTACAAAGGCAAACTGACTTATGCTGCGAACTGGGACTCTTTTGACAAAGTTCCATTTTGGGGAAAGCTGGATTATATAGGTATCCAAGCTTACTTTCCTCTTTCCGATGTTATCCCACCCAAAGAAAAAGACATTGCTGAGGGCTGGAAGAGGGTGTTGCTCAACCTTAAAGCGTACGCAGAGAAAGTCGGCAAGCCCATGATCTTCACTGAGATCGGATACAATCGTTCTGCTTGGGCTGCGCAAAAACCCTGGGATCACAAGCAGGGTGGACCGATGGCGGAGGAAACCAAACTGCTGTGTATGAAAGTTACTTTGGAGCAACTCAAGACACCGCGTTTTCTTAAAGGAGTCTTTCTATGGAAATGGTTTCCTGATGGGCGAATAGCTTCTCGTGACTTTCTTTTACAATACCCTGCGATGAAAGAACTCCTCCGAATGGCTTGGGTGGAGCCGTAGTCTCCATTGTGCCAACCTGCACAGCGTAACTCTTTTCGCTTTGCAGGTTGGCACAAAAGGATATACGAGCTTGCTGTTCTCGATGCTGATGACAAAGCGTGACTCTCTCGCTTTGCAGGGAGCTAGGATCGCTGCTCCAACACATATTACATCTTTCTGATGGGCCCGCCCGTTCTACCGTGCATGGGATGACTGGTATGTGAATCTTGTTTGAGCCGGAGTTTGCCGGTGGCTCAGGTGGACGTTCTACCGTGCATGGGATGACTGGTATGTGAATCCCCTCCCAGGGTGCTGAACGACACGAGGTCGATCAGTGTTCTACCGTGCATGGGATGACTGGTATGTGAATCTTGTTGCGTTCTCAATCCTACTGGGATCTCGTGATCTTTTCTTGCGATCTGGAAGGGGGATATCTCTGCTTGCTTTATCTTTTTCTGTGCAAAGGAGTGCCTTCCTGGTTTTTTATGACTATAGATTCTGGGGCGTTACTCTTTCTCATTGATTCTTCTCTTCAGTTTTTCATGGATGTGTCGTCTGCTGTGTATGTGTAGTCTCTACACCCAAAATACATTGTGTAGGTTGAATATGTCACAGACTAACCCTAATCATATCATTCCTGTTGTTCGTGTGTCCTACCCTCCACACATACTTCAGGAGCTTCTGACTCCAGAGCAGATGAAATTATTAACTCATATTGATGGCTTTGCGAGTCTTGCAGATCTACCCACCCTCACAACATTACCATTTCAAAAAGTGATTGAATATGTGAAGCGCTTGATCGTGCTTGATATGGTCTCTTTGCGATCACCAAAAACGGCACAGGCGGAATCGCGAAATCGTGAAAAGAGTAGTGCTGCTCTTGGTTCGGGTGTGGCTTCGTCTCGAAAATCTACGGAGCGAAGTACCCCTGTCATCATTGGGAAAGTCATTCAAGACTCGGGGCGATCGAAGCCCCTGTCTCAAGCCCGCTCCCACTCCAAGGGCTCTTTGGATGGGCTGAATGAGTTACTTTATTTTGAGTCCAATCCCGATGCCTGGCATGAACAACAACAACACTCTCCTGCTATTAGTCTGGATGCTGATTTTTCAGGAGGTTGGACGGATTTTGAAGTGGAGAAGGTGAAGTCGATGGACGAACTCTCATCACCTTCGCATTCTTCCATCGCACCTTGTGGGAACCATCAGGGTTCTGATGCAGGCTCTTCTGAGAACTCTGCTTTATCCATGGGTTCCGCTTCTGCGTCGTCTGTGGGCTCTGTGCCTCTTTCGTCGATGGAACTGAAAACTTCACCACCCGCAGGCTCGTTGAACTCTGTGTCGATTCCGTCCATGGGGTCGTTGGGTTCTTTGCCTACACTACCTGGTGGGGTTGCACCGTCATTCGCAGGTTCCATGAGTTCTATGGGTTCGATTCCGGCACCGTCCGCAGGCTCTAAGGAGTCGTCGTCGATGGGTTCGATGGGTTCGATGGGTTCGATGGGTTCGATTCCTAACCCGCTAGAGTTTCAAAGGGTTGGATCTTTTGAGTCGACAGCCGCAGTGTCCGCATCCTGGGCTTCGTCCGTATCGTCCGAGGACTCTATCATGTTACTCGATGGGGCAATCAAATCCATCCCCAACGAGTCTTCTGGTGTTGGAAGTGATTTGGATGTCCAGACACCGATGGATTGGGAATTTCAAGAGCCTAACGATGGACTTACCCTGGAGTGTTCCAACATCACCTCTCATCTCATCGTAGAGACTCCCTTGGCCAAATCCGTTGAACACACGGAAGAAATCGAAGTGGTGTGTCTCACGATGGATGGAATGACGGAGGAGACTCCAACCGTCAAAGCGAATCTTTCATCCGACAGTGGAGCTTTTCAAGGTTCAGGAACTTCCCAAGAGACTTGTGGTAAGGAGCCTACTGCCAATGTCTCAAACAATGTCTCAAACAATGTCTCAAACAATGTCTCAAACAATGTCTCAAACAATGTCTCAAGCGATGTCAAAGAGGCTCCAGGGGAAGGAGTCCTTGAGGGAGAGGCTTCGGAGAACGATTCCGTTGTTCCCTGGCATCAAAAGTGGTTGCAGATCGATACTAGGGCTCAAGCGAGAGCGAATGCGGCTCAATCGTCACAGGATACTCGAAAGAAGAAACTCACATCTTCCAAGACAAGGATCTCTCCCTCCCGAGGGACACGTACCTTCCTGAAAAAAAAGAGCCTCACATCTTCCTCCAAATAGTACTCCATTGCGCCTTTGTCAGGACCCTTGTACATTGTCTTCTCGTAAACGTTGATGCAATGGATATGCATGGTGAGGGAAGATGTCGAACAATGGGCGAGAGCCATCGCGGTTGTGGGTGTGGT
>JALTMC010000380.1:0-3401 GCA_027005175.1 Myxococcales bacterium | reverse complement strand
CTAATCTTATTTTCTACTGCTGTTTTGCTCCGCGCAACGTATTCACTGGAGATGGGACAAAGCTTTGAGTTTCGGCGTCATGATTGGCGTCAAACGGATATGCGTTTCTTTCGTGATTGGGCTCGTCAGATTCGAGACGGAGACTGGGCTAGTCAACACATTACGGTCCCTCGTCACAGTTGGTTGGTGCGTATTCAGAAGCGTGAGGCTTGGAAACGCTGGCTCCATCATCGATTCTATCAGGCTCCAGGCTACTCCTACTTGTTGGCCTTTTTTCTCTTATGGACCTCATCTCTTTGGCCCTTTTTTCTCTTTCAAATGCTGCTGGGAGTCGGCACCATCGCGCTGACCTTTTTGGTGGGGCGTCGGTTGTTTCATTGGCGAGTCGGGCTGTTGGCGGCTATTGCTGTGATGTTATATGGTCCACTGTTGTATCTTGAGCCGATCCTGCTTCGCAGCACGCTGATTGCATTTGTAGGGCTCTGGCTGTTGTGGTTGACCCTGCAGCTACGGGAGCATCCGTCCTTCTGGCGTTGGAGTGGACTCGGGCTCGTGATAGGATTTGCTGTTTTGTGCAAAGCCACGTTTGTTTTTGCGATTCCTCTGGCCGCTTGGTTTGCTCGACCGAGCAAGGGAGGTTCCTCCCGAGGCTTTGCCCTATGTGGGGCTGGATTGCTTCTGGGGCTCTCTCTCTCTCTCTCGCCTCTCCTTGTTCGGAATATCACGGTGGGCGCCAGCCCATGGGCTTTCTCTGCAAACGGACCGCTGGTTTTTGTCCAGGGCAATGCTCCTGATGGAAAGCCTTTTCCTCACTTCAGCAGTCGTTATCTTCGCAAGGTCTTTCTTAAGGTGCAGGGAAAACTCTTGCCTACGATTCGTGAGACGCTAGCCCAACATACGATAACCAGTTTTCTGTCTCTGCATGCAAAGCGTTTATGGACTGTCTTGCGTCGCGAGGAAGTACCGAACAACACTTGCTACGCGCTGGCTCGTCAACGTTCTCAGATCCTGGCTCTGCTGGGGGTGGATCTGTTGTTGCTGATCCCTCTGGGTTTGCTCGGTCTCTTTTTTTGCTTCAGAGGTACTGGGCCGGAAAGGTGGGCAGGGTGGCTGTTACTGGGATTTATGGGGCTTCACTCCATCAGTTGGATTTGGGGTGGTCATTTAATGCGGTATCGTGTCCCTATTGTTCCTTTGTTGGCGATATCTTCAGCCTTTTCTCTTCACAAACTACTTGGCTGGATAGCGAGAAAAGAGTGGAAGCCGGTTGCGGGAAGCGTGGTCTCTGTTGTTCTTTTGGCTTTCTTGATCAATGCTCCATCCAGTCCTCGGGCTGTTGAAATCCGACATGCCGACTATATGGCACCCATCTTTCACGATCTTGAGATCTCGCGCTTTCATGATGTTTGTGATGTCGCAACTCTTGCATCAACAAAGAACCCCAAGCGGTATTCTTCCTTTCAGTCATCCATGTGTCGATGTCTGAAAGTATACCAGCAATGTGGTGAGGAAAATTGTAGGGCGCGTGTTGTCACACAATGCAAAAAGAGGTTCTTTTCCTTGATGAAACAAGATAGAAGACAACGTAAATCACGGAGGTCTCGCAAATCGCAGAAGGGAGAGAGGTGATGGAGTGAACTGTCGTTTGGGTGGAAACAGTGAACAGAATGCTCTTGTCTCTTGGTGCTCTCGATATGCTTTGGGGGGAATGACGCCGCTGATACCGACGAATCCGACACTTTGAAGGCTTGGTGTACTCGATGTGTTTTGGGGGTTGGAATGTACAGATTTGCTGCTGTCATTTTCCTGTTGTTTCTTTACTTCAAGCTCTTTGTATTGGCCTTGATCATGGAAAGACGCTTGCAACCAGAGCGAAGTCCTTGTATGCTGCACCCCTTGCACGATCTGATTGATCCGTTCAAGTATATGAGATAGATAACTTTTTGGTGTTATTTGGAGGATAGAATGAATCGTTTTCAGGCACGTCAATCATGGGGTAAGCGTCTGTTGTGGTCATCTTTGTGTGTTGGTGCTTTTGTTTTGAGTATGCAGGCTCCCATGGGTTGTGCTCCCAATGGTTTCATCGACAAGAAAGACTACAATGCAGCCTGCTCCAAAAATGAAGATTGTATCGCTGTCATTGCTGAAGACCTCTGTAAATGTAGTTGCAACTACATAGGCATCAACAAAAGCGACAAGGCCAAATACGAGACCGCCAGCGAAACCGTTCGCAAGACGTGTGGTACCTTTGGAAAAACCTGTGGTGCTTGCGCCGAGCCCGCTCCCAGGAATATCCAATGTGAGAACAAGGTTTGTGTCATCAAACTCTAACCCAGATGATTCCTGCAGAGATTCTGTTGGAGAAGGAACTGCCCCTGCCCGTCGGCGACGTTGGCCTAGGCCAATTCCACGATGACTCTCGTAGAGATTCTGTTGGAGAAGGAACCAGCATGCAAGCCTGACGACTCTCTCGGCCTCACTTCGATGATCTTAAGAGAGATTCTGTTGGAGAAGGAACCTCTTGTGTTGATGTTCTTGTAAGACCTGGAGCACTTGTTCCAGGTTTTTTTGTTTCATCAACTCTTCCCGTAAGGGTAGGGCTCCGTCAAATCCTGCTGTATAGATCTTAAAGAATTTCTTCAGGATATTGAAGTCTTTTTGTTGGCCCCATGTGTCGACAAAAAGTTGTGCATGCTCTACCAAAAGGGTGAGCCGTTCTTGTCTGGAGAGGTTTGTGAGAGATTTCTCTGGATGAAACAGGTGGAGATCGTCAAAGATGCCTCGTCCAATCATCACGCCGTCCACACCGTATACTCGATGTTTTTCGTCGATCTCTGTCAGATCTGTTACATCGCCATTGCCGATAATCAGTGTTTGGGGGCAGCGTTGGTTCCGCAATTCTACGACTTTGTGAAGTTCTTCCCAGTTTGCTGGAAATCGCGACATTTCACTGGCGATGCGTCCATGGACGGTCAGCACATCGAGCTGATGCTCCAATAGAAATCCACACCATTCTTCTGTTTGTAGGCTATCAAATCCCAGGCGGGATTTGACACTCACAGGAAGAGGGCCTGCTCCTCTCTGGGTGGCCCGAATGATCGCACTGGCCAACTCTGGGTGTCGGATCAGGCCGGAACAGCTAGCTTTGCGACGGATTGTTGGTGCAGGGCAGCCCATGTTAATGTCGATGCCATCAAAGCCCATCTCCACAAGCATCTCTGCTGCTTTTAAGTAGTTCTCGGGAACACTCCCCCATATCTGAGCGACCAGAGGTCGCTCAACCTCTGTATACTCAAGGCGGTGGATGCTCCTTGCTCGAAGCTTGGGGTTGGTGAACAACCAATCGACATTGATAAACTCCGTAAAGTAAACGTCGGGTGCTCCACACCGACTTACCATCT
>JALTMC010000379.1:2055-5132 GCA_027005175.1 Myxococcales bacterium | reverse complement strand
TACAGCAAGCCACGTGTGCGCAAACTCACAGGTCAGGAGCCACAGCAATGGTTGTTTCGAATGGGTGGAGATACCTATGGATTCGCTCCAGCCTATCACAGCCAATTGCATATTGAAAGAGAGATAGGCGGTCAACTCCAAATCGCGGTAGGCAACTTTGTTTGGCACAAACAAAAGCATAAAGGCAGCAGGCTGCGATTGGCAATCATTTCAGGAACAGCAGAAGTCCGTCTGCGTCAAAACAAGAGGTGTTTGCTTCAGCGTATCTCAATTCCCAAAGGTGGCATAACCAAGGTAGGAAGAGATCACTGGCGACCCACTCGCTGCGACAGTATGGATTTTGTCGAGAAATCGGGTATAAGCATGAGTACGCAACTGATACCTGAGCCGCCACGTTGGCATCGATGGCACCTAGAGATACAGGGAGGCACATCATTTTCAAATGGAGCGCTTCGTACCGGAGGAGACTGGATGACAGGTGGAGCTTTTGGTGCTCGCTTTCGCTATGTATCTTTTGGAGTTGCTGTATGGGGAACTTCTCTTGCCTTTACCACGGGTGACTATACACAGTTGTTGTTCGAATTTCGAGGGGAAGGAGGCTATCGGTGGGCATGGAAGAGGCTCGATCTATTCATTGGAGGATACCTCTCCGCAGGTGTCTTACTCCAAGATACAAACACCACCTCATATCCATCCTTTTCCTTTCAGGCTGGAGCAACCTTCACACCAGCTGTGTGGCTTACTGATCTTCTTGCCCTTACACTCACCCTCGATGCTGGGATTGCCCCCGTTCGTATCCAGGAACAATGGCAAGCTTTGGGTGTTTTCAGTGCACGCATTGGACTACGCTTCCAACTGTAATGTGACAGTCCAACTCGTCATCCAAACCAGTGACCAAACACAGGAAACGAATACACTGGAGAAAAACCCGAGTGTACTTAGGAGCACGAGTTGAAGTGTTGAAGTGATTCAATCGCTGTTCCCAAGAAAGAAAACGCACTTTTTTTCATCACATAAGGAATCAAAACTTTGTGAGTCAAGCTTCTCTTTTCCATCCATTCCCCTCTCGCCTCGCTTGGTTCTCGCTTGGCTTCTGTTGTTTTTTCTTGCTCGGCTGTCGCCTGGGAGGAGATTGTCGTTCAGACCAGGATTGCAACAACGGGTTGCGATGTGCTCAAGGCTCTTGCGTTGCTCAAACAGGCCAAGCTCTCATCCAGGTAGCACTCCCAGAGCCTGCAATCAATAAGGTTGTTGTGTTTATTTATGGCAAGTATATCCCGAAATCTATTTCCCAAAACCTAGTATTGCAAAATGGGCTCTGGACAGCCCTTGTCTCCAATATACCTCGTGGAGAGAAACGTAGTTTTTTGGTCAAAGCCTACGACACAAAAGAAAATATTTTATACCAGCGTGAACTCTCTTCTGTCCCAATTCACCAGAATCGGGTAGCTCTTGTTGGATTTTTAATCGAGTCAAAACTTCCTGCACCGATCACACGAGCAAGAGAAAGGCTCTCCATTCAAGGATTTGTACTAGAATACGCTGACATCAGAACAACAGAAACAACGCGGCTACGAATCTTGGGCACTCCTGTGACAGACACAAATGCAGCACAATATTCTTGGACAGCCACAAAAGGTGCGCTGAAGCAGGATACGTCCTCACAAGTGCTTTGGACCGCACCAAAACAAGCAGGTGTTGTCACATTTAAATTCACAGCAAAGAAAGAAGGCAAAGCCCCCTTTTCTCTCTCTCTCTCTTTATCCGTTATTGCGAAAGGACCAGCTCAAACCAGTGAGATTCAATGGGATACCTTGCCACAGATTCGAGCACTCTATCCAAGTCAAAGCTCTGTGCTTGTTGGACAGTCCCTGCTTCTTACATTTCTTCCCTTTGATTACAACAGCACAGTGTTTGCAGTAAAGTGGAAAGATCCCTTATGCCAAGGGACGTTCTCCCAAAACTCTACATATACCTGGATATGGAAGGCCCCCAAAGAAAAAAGAGCCTCCCGTTGCGAGTTGGAAGTCATAGCAAAAGATGCTCAACAAAATATCCTTTCAGAAAAGCTCTCGCTCATCATGGAAGAGTAAAGAACCTTATTGACATACTCCAGAAAGGCAGCTCATTTTTGAGGAACAGACATGATCACAGCGGCCACAATTGTTATGATCTACCTTCACATTCGTACAGATGTTATTGCACAAGGAGTATTTTCGGTAGGGGCAGAGAAGGTTTTGGTATTTCGCGACAAAGAGGTCATTTCCCCCAACGTGTTTTCTTGTTTGTCTACCAAAGATCCCCTCAGCAGTGAGATAGCCTGCCAAATAAACACTCCCCTGCTTGTCTAAAGCGATAGCAAATGGCAATTCATTCGTCTTGCTACCCATTTGAATCGCACCCAACCATGTGCCGGAAGTGCTGAGCTTCGCAATCGCTGGATCAGCATTGCCTCGTGCTTTAAAAGTCACAGGTCCAAAGGATGCAACCTCATTAAAAAAGGCACTGATGTATAGAGAGCCTTTGTTATCCGTTACAATGGATGTAGCGCTGTCTGCGTTGATGGAGCCCACAGCGTTTGCCCATACGACCTTCCCTGTACTTTCAAGCTTCATGACTAAAAGGTCATGCCGCCCTTTCGAAGAAAGCAAGGTTCGGCCAAAACGAGCGATATCTGAGAACTGACCTGCGATGTATATATTCTTGTCCACATCCACAACAACACCATTTGCCGTGTCGATCCCCTCCCCCCCAAAGGCTTTGGCCCACAAGGTCTTTTCACGATTGTCGAGCTTTGCAAGAAAGATATCGGTATCACCTTTCGAAGTTAGGCTCGTTGAGCCAAACGTAGCAACTCCGCTGAACTGCCCCACCAAATAAGCATAGTCATCATCCACAAACAGCCCTTTTTGCCCAGTTTTGATGGCCCTCGTACAAGACACAGCGGTTGCAAAAGAAAACTCACCAGCCACACTCAACTGCACAACAAACATATCGAAGAAAGTTGTACTGCTGAGCTTGATGGAGCCAAAATGAGCTGTACCACTCGAAAATTCACCAGCAACAAAGAGAGAGCC
>JALTMC010000379.1:0-2045 GCA_027005175.1 Myxococcales bacterium | reverse complement strand
CCCCTGCACCACGGGACCATAAAACATTTCCAGTGCGAGTAAGTTTGACAACAAAAAGATCTTTTCCCCCCTTTGAGGACAATCTATTTTTTCCAAAAGAAACAACTCCTTGAAAAAAACCTGAGACAAGGATAGCTCCGCTTGGTTCAAGCACGATATTTTGCCCAACATCGTAAGATTTTGAGCCATAAGAGAGAGCCCATTGCCATTTGCCTTCCGGGCTCAGTTTGGCAACAAAGATATCTGCTCTTCCACGAGAGGTCAATGTCGTTGAGCCAAATGCAGCAGCCCCTTCAAAATACCCTGTAACATAGGAAGAGCCCTCTTGATCGACGACAACATCATGGGCAACTTCGTTATAAATACTGTTGGCTGAAGCAACCCAGATGGGACAATCAAGACAAGATGACAAGCACACTCCTTGATTGCAAACTTGCTCTTCTGTGCAAGCTCTCGAACACTTTCCGCAATGGCTACTGTTGGACCGCAAAAGAACACAAGTGTTGTTGCAATCCACGAAAGGAGGCTTACAAGAAACTCTACACTTGCCTTTTTCACAGCTCTCCCCAGTCCGACACACCACATTACAGGCACCACAATGAGAGTGATGAGTCATGACATCAACACATTTGCGATTGCAATTTTGTTGACCAACAGCACAACGAAGCGAGCAAGCTCCCTCGAAGCAGACCTCCCCTTTCACACAAACATTCCCACATTGTCCACAATGAGACGGATGACTCTGCAAGTTCACACATTGACTCTGACAATAAGTCTGTCCAATCTCGCACAAACGCACACATTTTTGGTGCATCAAAAACATAATAAATGTAATAACGACAGGAAGAAACCTTTTGTACGAAGTCACTTTTCCTCCCAAACCTCACAACGAAAGAAGAGACCAGTAACCTGGCTAATATCATAATTTCCCTGGAATAAGATACACCGTCCGCAGCATTTGACAATATGCATAAGCAAAAGGCTCATTTCCAAAAGTCTCGATTTTGTGAGAAGGCACAATGCTTCTATCTTCTATGTCGTACACAACTCGCTACACACAACAACACTTACGAAAGAGCACAGGGGACAAAACGATCTTTTGTACGCCAACTCAAACACTGTAGGCTTCTTACCGTGTTTGAGTCGATCTACGTTATGGCGCACGGAAGAAAGAATGCCAGTCATTCATTTCGGAGCGGTACGATAGGAAGATCTCAGAAACGTTATGACCCATTAGGAAAATAAAAGAAGTACATAAAAAAAACCTGCTATCCTATCCCCTCAGGTCCCTTTCTTTTTCAGTAAAGTGTTCTAGGATGAAAACTTGTTGAGGGCCGAAGTCAGGCACTCATAGAAAGAAAGAAGAAGGAAGAAAATATGTTAAAACATGTAAGAAAACCCATTGAGCTGGTCTCAGACACTCGTTTAAAGCAAGCACTCTACAACTCCTTTGAGAGAGAGAAGAACAGTGCTGTGCTTTTCGACGTGAAAAAGCGCGTCAAGGAAGAAACACAGTGCGAGCCTCATAAGGGTTCCGGATGAAAAGAAACATGCATATTTGGCATAGGTTGGAGAGGCATATACAAGGCGGAAGGAGCAGCCCCGGCGACACCAAGGCAAGGACTGACAACGCAACAGATGTCTTTCCAGACAAATCAAAGGGTATGATCATTTTTGTCCGGCTCCCTAACACTGATGCATACTTGGCTCGATTCCGTAAGCTATCACTATAATTCTATGGGTTTATCATACGACATCATACAACGGTAGGGGAACATACAATGCCAGAAACATACCGATACAACGACTGTATCTCTGCAAAGTTGGGAATAAGTTTCTATATTTCTCAGCTAAAGCAAACGAAAAGAAGCTGTGACCAAGAAGGATTGTGTGATCTATTTGTCCTATCCCCACAGAAGACTTCATTCCCTCCCTTACTTCTTCTCGGTGGGATGGGTCCTCTCGCAGGAGCACTTGCATTTCAACAAGCGTGTGAATTCTTCCACAACGATCGCATGATCATACTTTACCAAGCCTCCTCTACT
>JALTMC010000378.1 GCA_027005175.1 Myxococcales bacterium | reverse complement strand
TTCCATAAAGCAGGTGGAGAAAAAGCACCATGCAAGGCTTCGTAAAACCCAAAAGGATAGAAACAAGTCTTGGCGAAAAAAGAGTCGTCAAATGCCTGTGGACCTTTGCGAAAGTAAATCGAGGCACACCTCTGGTAGATCAAATAATCAACTTGTGGTTTTGTCAGTGTCCCTGGGGCTTTCGTCCAAAGAAAGATCGTCAGAGAGCAAAGAAGTAGAATCCAAGGCAAGACGCGAGCAAGAAAGGACTGTCGCTGCAGTAAAGCTCTCATTCTTTGTACAATCACTCAAAGGTTTTAAAAAGGTAGATACAAACAGAGGAACAGCGATTTAATAACCTGAACATCTCGAATAACATCTGCGAGAACATTCCGGTTTTTCGACAAACGCACTTGTTCAACTTATTTGGTCGCCATTCCTAGGAAAGTAAGGTGAAGTGAGGGATGCAAGAGAGCATGGGATTTCAAGGGGTGTCTCGGGCTGTCAGAGCGTCGATTCGATGGGCCATTTGTTCACAGGCTTTCGGCTTTCCCGCCTTCTCACAGGAGCATTGACCAGGTCCACCACAAGAGCCCTGAAGCTCTCTGTTGGAAAAGATAACACCCACCGCCATGATAAGCATGATAACGCTGAGCATTCCAGCAGTAAGTAAAAAGATAGTCATCCGTCTAACTCCTGTTCTCGGTTGTTATGCACAGTTCGCACCTTTGAAGTTCGCTCCTCTGTCGTTCGAACACCCGGCACGATACAACATCGGGATTCTCCTGCCCACTTGCAACAAAAAAGTAACCCTCGTCACCTTTTAACATATCACAAGAGAGAACGTGCATTCGAAATCGAACTCCCGACATGGTGTAACATCGGTCTTTCCTGTCCTTTTCCAACAAAGGGGTAGCCCTCATCGCCTTCGAAGCAGAGCTTTAAAATAGCTTGAAGAGCGTGAGGTAAAGGACTTGCCCTGACGTACAAGAAACAGCACAGCGAGCTTTTGTTGTTCTGCCAATTTTAAGCCATCTTTCGGGCCGAGGACATAAAAGGCAGTTGCGAGAGCATCGGCTGTCATACAATCGGGATGGACGACAGAAACCGAGGCAAGATTGTGACTCACGGGCTGGCCTGAACGTGCATCGATCAGATGAGACACACGTTTACCACTTACAGTAATGTAGTTGCGATAATTGCCTGAGGTCGCCATCGACATATTGTGGAGAGGAACCACAAGCTGGACATATCGCTGGAGCCCACTGATAGGCTTCTCGATACCAACACGCCAGGCGACCCGTTGTGCATTGTGTCCACGGGCACGTACCTCCCCTCCGATCTCTGCCATGTAGTTGGAAAACCCCGCTTTCTCCATCGTCCAACCCAACACATCCACGCCATAACCCTTTGCAATTGCCGACAGATCGACATACAGGGAGGGAACTTTTTTCTGTATGGTGTGGTGCTTGGCGTTGAACCGTAACTTGGTATAGCCGACCCGCAGCTTTGCTGCTGCCATCCGTGAAGCAGAAGGTGGTTTGATCCGTTTTTTCGGTCCAAATCCCCACACATTGACAACAGGCCCGATGGTGATATCAAAAGCTCCACCCGTGAGAATCGAGATCTTTTGGGCCGACTTGATCACATGTAGCAAAGCGGAGGAGACCTTCCTGGGTTTCAAGCTCTTGGACCGATTAAATCGCGACAGTTCCGAGTTTTTTTTGTAGGTTGACATGATAAGGTCAACCTCCCTTAACTTCGCAGAGAACTGTTTTTGGAGTTGCAATTTGGTGGCGTTGTCTTTTTTGTGGGTGACAATCTTGACCATGTAGCTTGTACCAAAGATTCGACCGCGAAAGACCCACGTTTGTAGGCTTTCAGAGATTGTCTTTTTGGCAGGGCGTCGATAGATCAGCACCCCAAAGAGCAACAAGACAAACAGGCCTGGCATCACAAATCGGCGGTACCCACCTGGAAGTGGTTCAGAAAGAGGAAGAGGTTGGGAGGGGGGAATGTTGTCGGGCATCGTTGACTCTCTCAGATACTACTTAGCCACCAAAGTCGTCGAGCATGATATTTTCGGGCTCAACACCGAGGTCGAGAAGCATGTTGATGACAGAGGTGTTCATCATGGGAGGGCCACACAAGTAGTACTCGCAATCTTCAGGAGACGGGTGCGTGCTGAGATAGTTATCAAGCAAGACTTGATGGATAAACCCAGTGTAGCCTTCTCTGGAGCCGAGAGGTTGGCGGCTCTCCGATTCCGGATCATCCCAATGGTCTTCTTCGACAGGCTCAGACAAGGCCAGATGCCATACAAAGTTATCATTCTCTTCCTGGATCTTATCAAAATGGTCCACATAAAAAGCCTCGCGAAAGCTTCGTGCACCATACCAGAAAGAAACTTTTCGATCGGTTTTGATCCGCTTGAACTGGTCAAAGATATGAGATCGCATGGGAGCCATACCAGCACCACCACCGATAAAGACCATCTCGTTGTCGGTCTCTTTGGCAAAGAACTCACCAAAGGGTCCAGAGATTTGACACTCATCACCTGGTTTCAAATTAAAAACATAGGATGACATAATGCCTGGAGGAACATCCATCCATTGATTTTTGGCGCGATCCCAGGGAGGGCTGGCGATTCGGATATTGAGCATGATAATGCCCTCTTCTTCCGGATAGCTTGCCATGGAATAGGCGCGAGTAACGGTCTCTTTGACCGTAGAGACAAAGTCCCACATTTTAAACTTGTCCCAGTCACCACGGTACTCTTCATCGATGTCAAAGTCTTTGTATTTGGCAACATGAGGAGGGCAATCGATCTGGATATAGCCACCCGCTCGAAAAGGAACAGATTCCCCTTCGGGTAGCTCCAAGACCAGCTCTTTGATAAAAGTAGCCACATTGTTGTTCGAGCGGACTTTGCAGGTCCACTTTTTCACGCTGAAGATTTCGGGCTCCAGCTCAATGTGCATATCATTCTTTACTTTGACCTGACAAGAGAGACGAACTCCCTCTCGCTCCTGCCCACGGTTGATATGAGTCCGCTCTGTGGGTAAGATGGCTCCACCACCTTCCTCCACAACGACTGTACATACGCCGCAGGTACCACCACCACCACAAGCAGAGGGGATGAAGATCTTCTCTGCTGACAAAGTGTTGAGCAAAGTGCCACCCGCTGGAGTGACGATAGGATTGTCCATATCCCCATTGACGAAGATTTTAACGTCAGCTGTATTCACAAGGCGAGAGCGTGCAATCATCAAAAAAACGACAAGAAATAGGATGACAAAAACAAACGCAGCGACGCCTAGCAGTGCTGTCTGCATAGCAAAGTTCCCCTCTTACAGTTGGATACCAGCAAAAGCCATAAAGCCGATAGCCATCAGACCTGTCACCATAAAGGTGATACCAAGACCGCGCAACCCCTTGGGAACGTTACTATAACGCATTTTTTCCCGAATCGCAGCCAGTGCAATGATCGCGAGCATAAAGCCAACGCCAGAGCCAAGACCATAAACAGTACTTTCGGCAAGATTGTAATCGCGTTCGACCATGAAGAGAGAAGCACCCAAGATCGCACAGTTGACAGCAATGAGAGGTAAGAATACCCCCAAAGCGGAGTACAATGCGGGGGCAAATTTATCGATGGTCATTTCCACCACTTGAACGGTCGCCGCGATGGTGCCGATAAAGGTGAGGAACGACAGAAAAGAAAGATCCACACTGGCAAGGCTTGGATGCAGCCAGACCAAAGAGCCTTCTTTAAGCATATAGGTATAAACAAGGTTGTTGAGAGGGGTACAAATGCCCAGAACAAAAACGACGGCCACGCCCAAACCAATCGCGGTATCAACCTTTTTGGACACAGCCAGAAAGGAGCACATACCGAGAAAAAAGGCGAGAGCCATATTCTCAACAAAGACGGCCTTTACGGCCAGACTCAAATACGCTTCCATTTTATTCCTCCTCCTGCTGTTCTGGCTTCCAGGTGCGCAGTATCCAGATAAAGACACCAATCAAGAAGAATGCCGCAGGTGAAAGCACAAGCAAGCCATTGGGCTGATACCAACCACCTTCGCTCACAAGCGGAAAGATGGAGACGCCAAACAGTTTCCCTGCTCCAAACAATTCACGAAAAACGCCCACAAAGAGCAACACCAACCCATAGCCTAGGCCGTTGCCGATACCATCGACAAAGCTCTCCCAGGGAGGATTTTGCATAGCAAAGGCTTCGGCGCGACCCATTACGATACAGTTGGTGATAATCAAGCCAACAAATACGGAGAGCTGCTTGCTTGTCTCGAATAAGAATGCCTTTAAGATCTGGTCTGTCACGATCACGAGTGATGCGATAATGGTCAACTGCACAATGATCCGAATACTCGATGGAATGTAATTGCGCAGAATGCTCACAGAAAGATTGGACAACGCCACCACGCAAATCACGGCGACAGCCATAACAACAGCCGTCTCTAACTTGGTCGTCACAGCAAGGGCGGAACAAATCCCAAGAACCTGAAGCGCGATAGGGTTGTTATCAAATAATGGATCGATTAAAGCTTCTCTTGATTTACTCATCGATATATCCCCCCTATCGCTTGCGTGGTGCAGGACGAGCTGCAGTCTTTTGAGGAGAAGTAAGGGAAGTCACAGACTTTGCCTTCCCGCTCAACTGAAGCTTGATGAAAGGACCAAAACCATTCGGCCCCAACCAAAACCGAACAAGATGTGTCACACCATTACTCGTAAGCGTCGCACCCGAGAGACCATCGACCTGGTAGGGATCTTTTGCAGCACTTCCTGCGATGCCCTTTTTCACTTTGAGCTTCACACTCTTCCAAGAAGATGGCTTGCTACCTTTGGGTCCGAAGGCCAGACGCTTGACCCACTTCGCCTTCCATCTGGGATTGTCCACTTCTCCACCCAACCCTGGAGTTTCACCGTGTTGGTAAAACGTGAGACCGCGAACTTCATTGAAGTCAGGTGCCAGAGAGATAAAGCCATAAAGTGTAGACCACAAGCCCTTTCCTTCCACAGGAAAGATATAACAGACCAACTTAAAGCCATTGCCCTTGGCGTCCATATCTTTTCCAGACATCATGTAAATCAGAGCTTTGTTGGGCAAACGCTGAAGCCCTGCCCTGTTCTTTGGG
>JALTMC010000377.1 GCA_027005175.1 Myxococcales bacterium | reverse complement strand
CCTGGGAACTCTTTTCGTTTTACCGGTGATATTACTCGTTCTACAGTCCATCTTTATGGTGCCTTTGATTTTTCTCTCTCCACGTTCAGAGAACCCAAAATGGCTCCAGCGACTGGCTGTCACGAGCCTTGTTTTTGGAATTCTCGTATGCCTCTCTCTTATTGCTGGGATGGCTATCTTGAGTCACACTTATCCCTTGGCTCTTGCCGGATGGGGGTTTGGAATCGCAGTCCCGGGGATATTTGTCGCCTCACGCCATCTTTCTGGCCGCAGGAGTCAAAGCGACTCTCATGAGTCATAGCCTATTTGGGAACCAGCTTTCTCTGTAGAGGTTTCGCCCTGATGATGAGTTCGTTTCCGCGTCGTACGGCTTGGGTTGATACAGGCACCTGTATGATCTGGTGCTTTCCAATTCTTACGGTATACGAACGTTGTACAATACGAACAGGGCAGGGCTGTGATCTTTCTCCACACTCCCGCTCACTGGCATAAGGGACTCGAAGGAGCGCACTTCCTGCGGATGATACGGTGGTTTGAGTATTCCACGATGTCGTGCGACCTCTTTGGGTTCTGAGAAGTATAGATGCTGACACAAGTGTACCTGGGGCAGCTATTACTTTGAGGGAAGCACCACGCACAAGCTCAAACAGTTTGAGTTGTCCTGGACTTTGTCGGGGAGATGGAAAGACATGCGCCTCTGCAACCAGTCGGAACTGTCCACAAGCTTTGAGTACAAGTGCCTTTCCTTGAGGTCCAGGCAAGATCGTTCGCTGTCCATCTCTCGCTCCAAGTCGAAACAACAAAGAACGAAAGATCCCAGACCATGCCTTTTGTTTGGGACTTACAAAACTTCTTGGGTTGAGGTCTGCGGCTTTGGCGAGTTTGGCAAATCCCTGCGTTGTCTCGGGTGTTGTCACCACATACTTCAAGTGATGTTGTCTCATTACCTTCGCGACATGTTCGCAGTCATCATCCAATAATAGGCGCAGAGCTAAGCGGTTGGCTCGATCATGCCAGGGCATTCCAAAAAAGTTATTGGCGAGCGTGGGACGACCTGACATATAGGTGACGATATGTCCAATCGACCAGGAGGTCAGGACCCCATAAGGAGGACGTTTTGTTTCAGAGAATTCAGGCTTGATACTTGGCGTGAGAGTTCTCATTCGGAGATAGAATTTCTGGGCTGCGATTTGGCTGCGTCCGATGGGATGTAATTTAATGCTATGAAGGAGAGAGGGAAGATAGAGTGCGAACAGCGCGAAGAGAAGCAGTCGTTTCCAACGTAGCTCTTTTCCCGGCAACCATCGAGCCCCCAGTGGTTGCAAGATCCATTGCCAGAATACAGCGACTGCAAAAAATCCAAAGGGGCTCCATGCCATGAGCCATCGAAGCGAGATCAGTGCGGGACCAACCAGCGTAATGGAGGCACTCAGCATAACCATAAGATACAAACGCTGTGAAGGAGAGCGTCCTGTCAGAAGTTGTGGAGGAGCCCCAAACAGCTTCCAGCCTATCCAGGCGAGTACAGCGAGGGTACTGACAACAGCAGGCCAGCTTGCGATGGTCAGGAAATGTTGTGGTGCTCCAAAAAAACTACGGGCTTCCATCGCCAGCATCGCGAAGGGGCTGCCCATTGTATATTGCAACCCTTTGAGTACAGGTTGATGAAGTGCCGGAAGAGCAAAGATGAAACATGCAGGCGCAACAGTAGCTAGCAAGAGGCGTCCAATCAAGGCGAACTGTTGGAAGCGAGGGGGACCGTATCCCAACCATGCAAAGGTTGCTGTTGCACAAGTGAGGCTGGCCAAGTGCAATGGGCTGGTGGCAAAAAAGACAGGCTTCATCGCCCAGGGAGACAAGAACAACACAGGCAAAGACGTGAGAACGGAGGTCCCAAAGATCCAGGCACCTGCCTTGGCGATGAGAGACGCCAAACGACCGTGAGGATACCATCCCTCGACGATGAAGAAAGCAAGCAAAAGTGCAACGACCAGCAGTCCCAGTTGGAGTAGCACACCGGGCCAAACCAACAATGCGAAGGTGATCGTGCTGGCTCCTGCCAGGGTCCAAAGTATGCGTGGTATGCGTTCTGTTTCATTGGCACTGCGGATCACAAACCACAAAAGTAACCAGGACAAGAGGGGTTCAAAGATATGATGGTCAAAGCGACTGAACTTGGTGTACTGCACATGGGCCGGGACAAGGCTGAGTAACAGAGCGATAAGAAAGGCTAGCTTTTGCCCCAACACCTTGCGACTGGTTCCATAGAAGATGAGGATCGTCAGTGAACCCACAAAGGGTGGAGTTAGGGCGGTTATCCATTCGACCATATATCGATGGGAAGAGTCTGTGGCTCCCAGCATCTTTGCAAAACCAGCCACAAGCCAGGGAAGGCCTGGCGGCCAGTACAGTGTGACCGAGTGGGGGAAGTTGACAAAAGGATCAGAGGTGGGAACACGAGGCCAGCTCTCCAAAGTGAGGAGAATTCTACGCAGATGATACGGAGGATCATCGGAAAAGATCCATAGATGACCATCGGAGACGGCATCATTAAACCACAACAATCGGATCGCTAAAGCAACACCAAACAAAACAAGTCCGAGCAAGATCCCGTAGCCTTTCCCCACGGAACGATGGGCAACAGAAGACACTTCCTCTTTATTTTCTGACATTCTTACCTCTTGTAGACCTCTCTTGCATCAAGCTGTCCTTGACCTGGCTTGTTTTTGTGGAGTGGACATTTCAAATGATAGGAACATGGTTGCACATGGACGCAAGTCCCGGCATTCCTGTTCATCCTCAATTGGCTTGAAACGGTAGCATCCTTAAGGTACCAACTCAAGAGCCACTTCGTCGGCTCTCTGTTTACTCCGCACTCTCTTACGGCATTCTTCCAGCTAGAAAAAGGAATCACATTCGTATGGGAAAGCAGTGGAAAGTCTCTCGTAAGAGATAGTTTGTGGGTGTCAGGAAAGGTCCTCCTTGTTGGACAGGTGAGGGGACCTGTAAAAAATGCCAGTCTTTGATTCAATATTTTTCCGAAACAGCCGTCTTCTGGTAGATGTCAGGAGGCAACTGATTGGTACATACGACTCCTTAGTCATGGATTGATTGAGGAATGACCAGAAATCATAGAATCCATTTGGTTTATTCCACACAAGGAGTTCGTGATGAAAAAGGTTATTCTGCTTGCCAACTCTCTTCTTCTTTTTCCTATGGTGTATGGCCAGGCCGAGGCCAAGCCCTCTACATGTCAGAATCACTGCAAAACGACAACCTCCCAACACATGAAATATTGCGCCACAAGCGCCAAAGCCTATTGTCATCAGAGAAACGTCGAATGTGTTCGTACGGCCCAATCACAACATTCCCATTGTAAGTTACTGTATAAGGTGTGCAGTCGAACGGCTGTCAGACGTTGTAGCCATCGTTGTCGGGGCAATGCTTCCTGCTTACAGTCTTGCAACAGGAAGTACGCAAGCTACTGTAAAAAACGCTCGATACAGTGTCATGCTCGTGCACAAAAGATTTCTCTCTACTGTCGTGTTCAAGTCTATCAAAATTGTCGGAAAAAGGCGCGTCACTCTTGCTTGGCACGTGTGGGAAGTTATGGCAACGCCTGCCAGCGTCAATGTCGAAGAGGCTAGTCTATGAGAGATCCTTCTTAACTTTTAAGTGAAATAACATGATGTGAGAGCCCCTAATTCTCCGGCACCTTAACTATTACGCTGGATCGCCAATTAAATAATACTGACGTTTTGCATTTTTGGTAATACAGTGTAATTCCATTGAGGCAATAGGTTATCAAAAACGATCTGCATATCTTCTTTAAAAGACTCAATCGCTTTACGCCCAGTTTCGTACACTTTCTCAAGAGTATCAACGATAACTTGTAACCCTGTTTTGGTTTGAGTTTGGTTATAGACTTCTTGTGCAACTTCTAGCGATGTGAAAATAACTCCCTGAGCTGCTCTTGTCATATGCGGAAAAAGCCGATGTTCAATGGGATTGTATTTCGAACAGTAAGGAGGGTAGTGAGCGATTCGAATCCTAATTCCCAGCCGGTTTGCAAGGTTTTGTAGATCTGCCTTGAAGATATAATTGCGACTGCTGTTACTTCCTCCTCCATCGCATAACACCAAAATCTCTGTAGCATCAGGATAATCGTACTCTCCATGCTCAATCCACCACAGTTCCAGGCAATCTGTCACAAACTCACTTGTATCCTTGCTCGTACCAAGATTGATGATTCCCAGGTTTTTCTTGTAATCGTAGATTCCATGGGGGATGAGAACGCCCTCACCATAATTGAGGAAATCATGGTCGTAAGTTTCAAGGACTTTCTGAGTCCACAATTTACCATCCCGGTAGATATTTCCTATTAGCTCTTTTTTCTTGGTATCGATGCTGATGATTGGGTTAGCAGACGCCATAAATTCTTCTATTAATCTGGCTATGTTTTGGAACTGCTCATCTCGACCTTCTACTGATTTCAAGGTCTTTTTTTTTGAGCTTTTCTTCTTTTGAAATTGTGCTTCTTGAGCAATTTTTTGGCAACTGTATGGCTCACCGAAATGTCGCGTTCTTCCAATCGCTCTACAACTTGTTGAAGTGTCAAATTGGTCCAAATCAACTTGTCATCTTGTGGGTCACCTGCTGTATTGCTTTTGACAACCTCTAAAAATACTTCATCGATGTTAGGATAGATTTCCTCTATTGGCTTTCGGCCTCCTCCCTTCGTGCGAATTCGTTTGGTTGGCCCAGGGCTCTCATCCAGGTTCTCAAGTTCTCGAATAGCTGATATGATAGTCGGCCTGCTACACCCAAGCACTCTTGAGATATACGTAATTCCGCCATGCCCTAGTTTTATGGCCTCAATACCAGCATATCGCCTTCTATCTTTTTCGTTGAGCGTTTGATGAAACGTCCTCATCTGTTCTTCTATTTCAGTTGGATAGGGTTCCACAATAGCCTCTACTGAGCTTGAGTTGAAAGTCATGTCTTGTAGAGTATATTACAGTTTTTTCTCTTTGGCTTCCAGCAAGAAATTTGGTTCTCTTCCTATCCATCAATTGTCAAGGTTGTTGGATCAACGATCCCAATATCATTCGATTATCCCGTAGCACCCGAACGATCTAAGC
>JALTMC010000376.1 GCA_027005175.1 Myxococcales bacterium | reverse complement strand
GACATAAGGAGGGTTGGAAGCGATCACATCATACTTTTGTTCTGGGAGTGGCTCAAACAAGTCGCCTTGGTAGAGGGTAATGCGCTCTTCTAGTTTTAATTGTGTTACGTTGATCTGTGCGACTTCGAGGGCATCTGTGGAGAGGTCTGTGGCATGAAGGGAGGCTTCAGGGCATTCGGTGGCTAAGGCACAAGCAATGGCTCCAGAGCCTGTACAAAGATCCAAGAAAGAGCCATGGGCCGGGACATCTCCTTCTTGAACTGCTTTCAGAACTTCCTCTACCAGCACCTCTGTTTCAGGTCGAGGAATCAGGACACGTTGGTCGACCTGGAGTGGCAGCGACCAAAACTCCCACTCCCCCAAGATATACTGGGTGGGCTCGTGTTTGACTCGACGCTTCACCACATCTTTGTATCGGGCTAACTCATCGGGCAAGAGGGGTTGTTCGTACCTGTAGTAGAGATCGAGACGCTTGCAAGACAGGACATCGGCAAGCAATAACTCTGCCGTTGTCTTTGGTGAGTCAATACCTTTGTCTCCAAAGTAGGTATGGCTCCACTCCAACAATCGCTTCACCGTCCAGTCCAACGTCTCACTCATTAGAAAAAAACCTCTTTCGATTTTTGACCGGGCGACGCTCTCGGTTTCTAGGAGCACAGGGGGCAATACAGTTCCTAGAGGAACATCCGAACTGCGACTTTCGACCGGGCGACGCTCTCGACTTAATCTTGATGTGCCACTTGTTGCAGGGCTTCGGTTTGCATGGCGGCGAGCAGTGGATCAAGAACGGGGTTGAGATCACCGTCAAGGATGGAGTCGAGAGAGTAGAGGGTGAGGTTGATCCGATGGTCTGAGACGCGACTTTGTGGGTAATTGTAGGTTCGAATCTTTTCCGACCTGTCACCGCTGCCTATCTGAGAGCGACGCATCTCTGCTTCTTGGGCGTGTTGCTTGGCCTGTTCTTGTTCGAACAGACGTGAGCGAAGCACCTTGAGAGCTTTGGCTTTGTTCTTATGCTGCGACTTCTCATCCTGACAGATCACAACCAGACCAGAGGGAAGGTGTGTGATGCGAACAGCAGAGTCTGTTGTGTTGACGCTCTGCCCACCAGGGCCACTGGCTCGGAATACATCGATCTTCAGGTCTTTGGGACCAATCGCAACATCCACATCGTCGGCTTCTGGCATAACCGCTACAGTCACAGCAGAGGTGTGTATCCGACCCTGGGTTTCTGTACTGGGTACTCGCTGAACACGATGGACTCCACTCTCATACTTTAAGTGAGAGTACACACGCTTACCATCGATCTGGACAATCACTTCTTTGATCCCACCCAGGCCTGTTTCGTTGACAGAGATGATGTCACACTGCCAGCCTTGGCGCTCTGCAAATCGGCGGTACATCCTTAGCAAGTCCGCAGCAAAGAGAGCGGCTTCATCGCCTCCTGTACCTGCACGTATCTCAAGTAAAATGTTGCGTTCGTCGTTGGGATCTTTCGGGAGAAGGAGGATCTGGAGGCTTTGTTCCAACTGCTCCATTTGGCCTTCTTGCTCCGTGATCTCTTCGCGCAACAAGCTCCTCATCTCTTCGTCCGTCTCTTCCTGAAACATCTCTGTGTTCTCTTTGAAAGAGTGACTGATCTCTTTGTATTTTCGGAAGTTGTCTACAATGTCACGAAGGTCCGCGTGCTCGCGGTTGATCTGTTGAAACAACTTTTGATTGGCGTAGACGCTAGGGTCAGCCAGTCGAGCTTCAAGACCTTCGAACTGAACTTCCAGACCCTCTAACTTCTCTAAAATAAATGGTTGCATAGTTCTCACCTTGTTTCTGATGCAAGCCAAAGCTTGCTCCCAAAGACGAATCATCAAGCAGACAGTTCAACGGTAACGCTTCATACAGACTCGTTCTGGATAAAATGGAATGATGGATTGGGACAGAAACACAGTTGATTCCAACGCCTATCTTTGCATGATGGAGTTGTGACGTGCCACAAACAAGACCAATGGTTTGCTTATCGAACAACAAGAGAGGAGTTGGAATCGACAAGGACCGACGCCTGAGACAGGAGTGGTCCAAAGCTTCTCTACAGAGCAGCTTGAGAGGGGAGGTGGAGGACCGCTAACGCTTGTAGCGACGATTGAACTTTTCAATTTGGCCAGCTTGCAGGTTCAGGCGAGAGTTGTCGCCGGTATAAGCCGGGTGACACGCCGCACAGACTGCGATTTTATAGCTGGGTTTGGTGGATTGTGTGGGGTACTCTGCACCACACGCACATTGAATGTTGCACTCTTGGTACTTGGGATGAATGTCAGCTTTCATGATGTCTACCTCTATTTTGTGCCCACTTCGAATTCGAAGTAGAGAGTCGCGTCGGCTCAAAGGGAGATAGCCAGGGACGACCATCCCAACTCAGATGAGCCTGTTTGTATGATAATTTTTGTGATATATTCCATGCATATCACGCGGTGAAAATAACACACTCTTCACCAGAGCGTAACGATCTAACCATTTTTTTGAAAAAGGTCAAGCTATCTTTTGTTATTTCTGTATTAAGCCCTATACTGTAGGTTCGGATGTAGGGTTCGTGGGAGGTTGATTGGTGTTGTTGCAAAACAAGGTTTGTGTGTGTGTCAACAACAACTCTCCCATCTGTTTGTATGTAATTTGGGGAAGGGCTCTTCCTCTCTTCCCCCACAAGGATGCTGTTCGATGACACGCCGGTTGTTTTGGGCTATTTTTCTGTGTGTAGGATATGCTGTGGGAGGGTGGCTAACATCGTGCAGTGCACCCACCTTCTCGTTGCGTGTGTACTACTGGCCCAAAAACAGCTCTCCCTCAGGAAAGTCTGTCTTGGAACCTCCTGCGTTGCAAACGATGTTTTTCTTTGTGCGTGCTGCGTCAGATGAGCGGCAGGCCAACTGGAGGTCTGTTCTCGGTCGGGGTAGCACAGAGCTTCCTCTGCTACCTTGTCCTGTGGCACCTGTTCCTCTTTCTCTCGGTCTGCTTCCTGGAACCCTCAAAGGATTACCTCCTTACGTTGAAATCCTGGGTTTTGACAGAGATGTTTCTGCTGGAGCGAACGGAAAGCTACCTTCTCCCACTGTAATGGGGCGATTCCCGCTTGAGGTTGTCTGTCAGCAGCCTCTCTCAGGAAAGCGTGGTGTGTCTGTTTTTCTCGCTCCACCTGGCTCTTTGATGCCTTGGGGGGGTTCTACGGCGGACACCCTTAAAGACAAAGCATGGGCACAGCGTTTTGGTCACCAAGTGACACAGCTTCCCGATGGTCGCTATTTGATCGCAGGAGGCATGCGCTCCCTCTCCACTCCAACAGGGAAACCCTCGACCTGGGGTGCATCTTGGAGCACATCGATGGCTGTGTATCAGCCGTCAACTGGACATATTGAGTTGACTGAACTCGGAGTCTCCCGAGCCTTTTATGCTGCGGTGTGGCGAGACAATCGATTGTTCCTTAGCGGGGGGATCGAGCCCAGAGAGGGGGGTGGCGTACAGATGGCAAAACGTGTACATGTGATTGAGTTCAACAAAGACACCCAAACGTGGAGCTTGCGAGAGAGCAAGGCGGGGGAACTGGGACAGGGCAAGCTCCCTTCAACACGAGCCTTTCAGAAAATTGTACGACTACCCATTGGCAACACCGATCGCAAACAATTTGTAGCTTTGGGTGGCCTCACAACGTTGTCTCCAGGAACTGCTTCTTCCACAGAGGGTCTTCAAGTCCTATTTCACTCTGTTGTTGAGGTCCCCAAACGTGATGCCAGCGATGTCTCGCGAGTGCTTATGCTTGGGGGAGCTTTTCATCAGCGAGACAATACGATGCGTGCTTCTCAGGCCGGATTTCACTTTAAAGTAACAACAGAGGGGAAGCTTGAAAGAGTGGGTCCTACAGACACGATCCCTGCCATCTTAGGGACACCCCGAGCGGGGCATGCAAGTGTGGCTCTTCACTCCAAACTGATTCTCTCTTTGGGTGGATTTTCTGGCACCTATGGAGCCTCAACACAGATCCAAGGATCGCTGGAGTTTCTTCAACGAAGTGGTGACTCTTGGACGTCGGTAGCTACATGTCTCCGAACCCAGGACGATCTATTTTATCGCATATTCCACTCCATGACTGTGTTGCGAGAAAGTGCCAACAAGGAGGTTCAAATCCTGGTAGCAGGAGGTCTCACCAAACATAAAAAGCCCGCTCCCTCCTTTCTTCTGGTCTGGCGTGATGACCCCAAAAAACATCTCTGTGAACAACTTCAAGTCCAGGTGCTAGAGGAACCCTACACAGCACCTGTGTATGGTATGCACTCAGCAACATTAATGGAGACGGGTCAAGTCATGTTGTTGGGGGGTGCGACGCTCGATATTGGGCCTTCACGGCTTTTCTCTGCTCAACATACTTCAGCCTGGTTCACTCCAGGGCCTTCGTACTCATTGAGTTCTGCCACAGGTGGCTCTGAGAGGAAGCCAGAGTCTCCCACCGATCAGGCTTTCGAAAAGGTGGGCGATGGAAGCACAGAGCCTCCCATCGATCGGGCTGACGGTGGCCCAAGTGAACCACATCAACCGGATATCCCCGAGAAACCACCCGAGAAACCACCTCTTGATTCGGCTTCTTTTTGTGTCCAAACAAAGACAGGGCGCAACGCCGATCAGCCCTGTGGTTGGGCTCGAACGTTGCGGAGCACTTCGTTGATCTCAAATGATGGAAGTGACGCACCCTACGCTGCTATCGCTGTGGATCGGTCTTCGGCTCAAAGCCATTATATTGTAGTGGGGTCCTTTCAAGGAACATTTCGAGAGTGTCCTGGAAAACAGCCTATTTCTCACGGTGGTCGTGATATCTTAGTCGCAAAATTTAGAAACGACGGCACCTGTGTATGGGCTGTGGGTGCTGGTGGGGCTGGAAATGACAAGGCCCTCAGTGTCGCTGTGGATGGATCGGGTCAGATCTATGTAACGGGCTTTGTCCGGGGAGAGTCACGGTTCGATGCCTCCTCCACCTTGGGCTCGGACGTGAAAATGCGTTGCAAAGGCAAGCCTCTTGTTGTTTGTGAAGTCGATATGTTTGTGGCCAAATACTCCCCCAAGGGGCAGCTGCTTTGGGCGACTTCTATTGCTGGGCAAGGGCTGGATGTGGGGCGATCG
>JALTMC010000375.1 GCA_027005175.1 Myxococcales bacterium | reverse complement strand
AACCTGCAAACAAGCATCCAGGTATTGTCGAAGATCACAACCTGTTAAACGTGAACGAATTCTTCGAAGGTGTTGTCTCGATTGTAGAGGAACATGGAGAGGTTCTTCGCAATCGGGGCAAAGGCTCTCCTTCGATTTATGGGTTGCCCTCACGCTCTCCCCAACTGGAGTCTCTGCTTTCCCTGGATAGTCTCGATGTAGCCGCTCCAGGCCCAACTCCCCAAATGAGTTCAGATGAGTTATTAGCCTCGGAACTGCTCACCATGATGGAAGAGATCACGATCGAAGAGGAGCCAACTCCACCTCCAACCCCTCCCCAGCGAACCAGTTCGGCCTCGTGGAAGAGGTTTACTCCCTCTTCCCACGAACTCCCTGCCACAAAACCATCTGAGATAGATCCGTTTCGGTCTCAAGAATCAGCAGAGCATGCACAAGCTTTATCAGCCACCCCACCTGCTGAGCCCAACCTTATGCCCTCAGCAGAACACATTTCTGTTGCAACACAACAACCCAAATCCAAAACATGGCTTTGGCTCATCATCGCTCTTGTCATTCTTGGTCTTGGTTTACTTCTTCCAGTCTTTTTCGTTTAACACCCGCATCTCAGTCATCCTTGGTCTTGGTTTACTTCTTCCAGTCTTTTTCATTTAACGCCCGCATCTCTGTAACAGTCCGCTCGCTAACTCCTTGTTGAGGAGGTTGAGAGGCAGGAGGTTGAGAGGCAGGAGGTTGAGAGGCAGGAGGTTGGAGGGTATGGGCAGGGTGTGGAGTCATCGGTGGTGTGTGAGGGTTGGCAGAAGGAGACTGTGTTGGCCACCCCTGATTTCCACTCTGTGGGTTTTGGTGACCTGCTCCCGCTTCGAGTTGGTGTCTAGCCATCTCGCGAATTTGTTGTTGGAATCCAGCAAGCTCTTGTGACAAGACGCGGGTGGAACGCTTTTGTTGATCGATGAGTTGGTCGATCTGTTTTGTCTGATTTTCAAAGTAGTTACGTTGTTGAGAGATCAGCTCATTTTGCTGTTGTTGCCAGCTCTCTATTTTGTTGGTCATACGACGTAACTCCTGAAGAAGTGCCTTGTGTTCTTCCATCGGGAATTGTTGCGAAAACTGAGCCAACCCTCGGGTGATGCCCTCAGAGACCTGGGGGGCCACACGCGCTACTGTTTGGTTGAGTAAGCGATTCTGGTGCCAGAGAAGTTCACGAATGCCATGAGGTCGCAAGAGAGCGCCGTCTCGACCTTGCTGAAAGGCTGCTGTTTCGAGCGCATCAATCACTTGTGGCTCGCTTTGCATCAACTTATCGACAACTTTGTAGCGAAAATCGGCAACCATCATGGCGTTGAGGATGCGCACAACAATGGCCACAACGAGGCCACATAAACTTGTCCAAAATGCTGTTCCCATCGATGGAATCGCTTTCGACAGGCCTTTTCGAATATCTTCCACATTCACCGTGACAGGGATTTCACTTAAGGAGAGGGTTAGACCGATGAAGGTGCCAAGTAGGCCCAACATAATGGCCATGGAAGGGACCATATCCCAAAAGCGAACATAAGGATCAAGAGGAGGCAGAACGTCGGGATCGATGGCAGTGACAACACCCTCTTCACGAGCATCTTGTTCGAGACGAAACAATCGATACCCCCAACGTGAGAGTCGCAACCGAAACCGAAACCATCGAAAGAACTGAATCACCACCATCAAGATCATTAGGATGGTAAAGACGCGATTGAGCACACCAGCGCGGTCACCCAATGCGATTTTATACATATTTTCGAGCATGGTAGCCTTTCGCCTTATTTCTGAGTTTGAAAGAGATCACGCAGGGATTCATAATCTTCCACTGTAGGTATTATGGATCCATAGTATGCTTTTTCAAAGGCCTTGGCGAGTGGAGCAAATTGCTCAACATGCCCCGCTCGCAGTGTATGAAGAAACTCGCGTACCGTTTGTGTTCTAGGATCAAAGGTTTGTCCGAGAACCATTCGTCGAGCAGCCATCAAGAAGGTTTCATAAATTAAATGCTGGTAAGACACCAAAGAAACTCGTAACACTCTATGGCGACTCTGGTGGGGCAAAGCAATTTCCATCTGCTTGATTTGATAATGAGGATGGGAAAAGCTCACCTGCATAAGACCTGTTTTGGGGCAATCCACCAGAAAATGCCCTTTTGCATTGCTTATCGTTTGCCATCGCCACCGTGTGACTTTCCCGTCTTCCTCCAAGGGTTGCACAGTAACAGTCACTCCATGCAGCGGCTTCTTCTCACCCAGCCCAAGCAAAACACCTGCGATCGTGTGGTCGTTGATGGTCACGGAGAAGCCTTCATGGGATGCCACTCGTTCCACGCGACCTGTCTCAATCTCTCCCACCTGATCATCAAATGATGGAAGCAAAGCAGGTACCTCATCACGCCTCCACCACTCTTGTTTAAAGCTCCACCACAACAAGGCCATGGTTCCAAGAAACAACACAATCCAGCCTATCATGACTCCGATATCTTTGTAACTTTCAGCAGAACGTGTGGGAGTCACAACCAACAACGAACGAACACGTTGTGGCAAAAAGTAAGTGCTGCCTGGAAACGAGATGGCCAAGGGTATCTCGGCTGGCCCTTGTAGGGCTTTTCCCTGCCATACAAATCGCGCCCTTCCCTGTTCGTTGGTATAAAGAGTCATTAACGCCATTGTAGCTTTTTCAGAGATCTCTCTTCGAATCGATGTTGGGAGTTTCCCTACCATTCCAGACGACTGTCCTTGCTTTGCCTGAATCAGCAATGTCACAGGCATCCCTTTCTGTGAATGTCCCTGGTATTTCAAATGAACATCGATATGAAACTCATGGGTTCCAGCAGGTAGCGGTGAAGGAAAGCGCGTACTGATCTGCAAATCAACTCTACGCATATCCAGTATCCGTCGCTGGTGGCTAGCTGCATAACGACGATTTCCGTCAAACCGCATTTGATACAAACCCTGTCGAGGCCAACCGATCGTAGCCAACCGAAACAATCCCTGCTTGTCGGTTTGTACCCATTGTTGCTTTCGATTGGGAAGACGCAACCGAAGCGACTGGCCTCCAACACCTCTCGCCTGGTCGTCTCGTAGATGTCCCTGCAACATAGGCCGTCCGCCCTTATCCCGCTCCACCCGAAACATCAGGTGAGTGGGTGCCTTAATCGATAACTGAAAACGCAAACGCCGAAGCTCTTTCCAGCGTTGTTTCCAGCGTTGTGTCCGAACCTGCGCCTGCACCGAAGAAAGAAAAGGAGCAAACGAAAAGAATACCAAACACAAAAAACGTAGGGTGCGAGGCCAGCTAGAATCGGGTGTGAGAGACATCCCATCTGCTGTTGAGGGGGGGATTGGTGTTACCAAGGTGCAAGGCCAGCTAGAATCGGGTATGAGGGACATAGGGTCTTCTCTTTTTTCGTTTTTTGACACGTTTGCGAAGTAAAACGTTTCCTGCCCCTTTTCCCTGTTTGGAGCTCCCTTGTCCAGTTCGTCGCGTTTTTGAAGTTCCTGTTATGCCGGAACGAGCACGCACTTGACCTCTCTTAGCCTCTTGAGGATCAGGTGCGTGAGGTGGTGGATGTGGTGTGGTTGGCATACGGCGTTGTTGGGCTGAAGGCGGTGGTCGAGGGAATGGATCTTTGAGAGGTTTGTATTTGCGTCCACGCCATTTTCCCATCCAATGAGGGATCTCTCCGCCTCCCAAATCGATCTGACGCCACTGTCCATTGGGGAACTGTATCTCAACGAAGGCATGAGCACGATTGGCGATCATCCTTGCAGGAAAACCCAAAGACTGCATCGCGATGGTAAATAACATCGAACGATGACGGCAAACCCCAACCTTAGAACGCCACAAGGTATCAAAAGGATTTTTGCGATATTCCTTTGACTTGAGCTTTCGTGCAACAAAGCTCCGCAGGTATGGGACAACTCTGTGCAAGATATCGTGTAATTCCATGGTTCGAGAGACGCCAAAGCGACGCATTCGACGAAGTGCCACATATTTCACACGAAACGGAACATAAGGTCGAAGCTCCAAAGAATAGCGAGAGGCTTGAATACCTCGTGGGATCTTCCCACCAAAGTAGTTGTTGGCTCCGTCAGTACCAAAGATAAGCCTGACAATACTAGCTTTCCACTCTCTGGCCCGTACATACATTAAGCCGCCACCATCTCTTGCAAATTCAAGACGGATTTTCGGTTGGGTTTGGTACCATAAGATCCGAGCTTCCGGTGACACACTGGGAATGGGAGTCCAGCGATTGCGCCACAACACCACACGAATTCGACCCACAAAATAAGAGCGACCCGACTCTTGACGACCTCCAACTCGAATACGCCTCTTTTGCGTTTCTTCCTGAAAAACCTGAAAGTTCGAACTAACCTTGCCAAACACAGAGATCCGCTGAAGATGAGGAATGTACGGATCAAACACCTGTCGTAAATAAGTGTGCCCCATATCTGTTCGCATATCCAAATTGCTAGTTTTTGAACGATTCCAAATTAAACTATCTCGGTGGGGATTCACCGATGGTGCTTTTCTCCGATTGCGAACACTGAGAGAGCGATCAACAGGTGGAACCATCAGGGGGATTTTGCTGTCATCTTGGGTTTGGCGCGATGAAGCGGAACCCCCTCCTTTGGGTGTATCAATACGGCCTCCTCTTCGACGAGTCCTTTTTTGTCTTCCCCCACCCTGTCCTGTGACACCACTGCCAGAGTGACTCCCCCGCCTCTCTGATGTCCCACCTCCCCTTTGACGTCGGCCTATCCCCTCTGGACTTCCTTGTGAACGAACCTGAAACCCCGGACTCTCTCGCGCAAAAGACCCTGACCCAGCCTGCTTTCGACGTGCTGACTCACCGGGAACACGACTCGCTCCTAACACCCCTGGCCGCTTCCCTGCTCTGAAAGGACGAGGCATTCCACCTGGCCTACGAAGTGCTCCACCTGGCCTTTTCATCCTTGCTCTGTTTCGCACACCCGGCTGTTGAGCCAAAGATGGAGATGGACTTTGATCTGCATTGGGCTGATTGGGCTGATTGGGCTGATTGGGCTGATTGGGCTGATTGGGCTGATTGGGTTGTGGATTTTGCAACAAGGGACTCCGTTGCAATGATGGTTGCTTCTGCTTTCTCCGAGAGCCATA
>JALTMC010000374.1 GCA_027005175.1 Myxococcales bacterium | reverse complement strand
CCATAATCAACCAAATGGATATTCTTTTCGAAATCATCCGTATTCACCTCATACATCCCGTGATGTTGACCAAACAACAATGATGCTTGTGTAGGAATCGCCACTCGTCACACAAGATGGTATGACAGAGAAGCGACAAAACTATGCTTCCCAATAAGAACGTTTTCACCTTTTCACATCGGGCAAATTATTTTAATAAAATAGTTTGTGATGCAACGGCGAGAGAACATACCGCGTCATAATTCCACAAAGTGGATGTTTTTGCAAGGATTTATTGGGAGAGGGGAGGAACTACAGGCCCGCAGCAGCACGCAAAGCCTCCACTTTATCGGTGCGCTCCCAGGTGAAGGTGTCGCCCGTTCGACCAAAGTGACCGTAAGCAGCGGTGGGGCTGAAGACAGGTCGGAGCAGGTCAAGAGATTCGACAATACCACCGGGTTTAAGGGAGAATACCTTGGGCACAATCGCGTCGAGTTTGGCGTCTTCCACTTTGCCTGTTCCAAAGGTGTCTACCATCACAGAGACAGGCTCTGCCACACCGATAGCGTAAGCAAGCTGAACTTCGCAGCGTTCCGCGAGACCAGCAGCGACGATATTTTTGGCAACGTAGCGAGTCATATAAGCAGCAGAGCGGTCGACCTTCGAGGGGTCTTTCCCGGAGAAAGCACCACCACCATGACGGCCCATGCCACCGTAAGTATCGACGATAATCTTACGACCGGTGAGGCCGGAGTCACCCATCGGGCCACCGATCACGAAACGTCCAGTGGGGTTCACATGATACTTGATCTGAGGATGCAACAGCTCTGCCGGAATCACAGATTTGATAACCTCTTCAATAATCCCTTCGCGGATTTGTTCTTGGCTCACCTCGGGACTGTGTTGCGAAGAGATCACCACGGTGGTGACATGAGTGGGTTTACCATTCTCATACGCGACGGTCACCTGGGATTTTCCATCGGGACGTAAAAATGGAAGAACACCACTTTTACGTACGGTCGAGAGTTTCTCTGTCAGGCGGTGAGAGAAGTGGATCGGCATCGGCATCAACACATCAGTTTCGTTGCATGCATAGCCAAACATCATTCCCTGATCACCCGCCCCCTGCTCTTTGTCAGAGGAGGAGTCTACACCCATTGCAATGTCTGGGCTTTGGCGATCGAGAGCGACCATCACAGAGCAAGTATCGCAATCGAAGCCTTTGTCTGAGTGATCATAACCAATACCGCGAATGGTCTCGCGAACAATGGTTTGTGCATCGAGGTGGGCTTTGGTTGTAACCTCACCTGCCAGCACCACAAGACCAGTATTGATGAGAGTCTCGCAAGCAACACGACTGTAGGGGTCCACAGTCAAACATGCATCCAAGACTGCATCAGAGATCTGATCAGACATTTTATCGGGATGTCCCTCTGTCACTGATTCTGAAGTAAAAACAAAATTTCGCATCATTAAGGTTCCTTTCATTGGCGAATAAGAAATGACGTAATAGAGAACTCACATCATTTTGTCAAGACTCTTCAACCTTTAGCCCAGATCATTCATACATATTCTGCTGCGAGCGGCCAGCTCTGCCCCCGGGTACGCCAACCCGACAAAGTACCAGGTTGGCTTTGGTGTCTCGATGAGGGAGACCACGCCTTTACGGCCAAAGGCAATGGGCCGCACTCGCTCCTTTCTTTCCTCGACTCAAGCTTGGCTCGCTCTCACAACGAACAACATGAATAATCCAGGAGAGAGAGAACATCACACTTGTCCACCTTATTGGTAGGGTATTCTCACTCACCCCAATAGCGACAAGCAGAGGTGCAAGTTTCGCGGATCACGATTTCACGCAGACCGGGTAGCGCGGGCTTGAGTCGTTTCCAGACCCATAAGCAGAGCATCTCAGAGGTTGGATTCTCCAACCCTTCGATATCATTCAAACAGTGATGATCCAGTTGTTCGTAAAGAGGATTCCAGACTTCCACTATATCCTGAAAATCAACCAGCCACCCTGTGGCAGGATCAACCTCTCCTTCAATATAGGTCTCCAACACAAAGCTATGTCCATGCATCTGACGACATTTATGTCCTTCAGGCACACGGGGTAACCAGTGCGCGGCCTCAAACCGGAATATCTTTTCCAGGCACACTTTCATCGATAAAACTCTCCCCTGTATCGTGTCTGGGATTTGCGGTACATTTGCCTCACTCCCTCGAAGTCGCTATGGTAGCAGGGAGAAGTCAGTTGCGGTGATTGCGTTCTTTTTGGCCCGCTGCAACATCCCATCAAAGTGGGTTAGGCGCATGATGAATTTCGAGATTCTCATCGATCCTCCCCCCCAACCACAGAAAGTGGGCAGACACACTGCCATGCTTATAGCAATAGATCAAGATCATTTTGGGCACAGCCCGCTTTCCTTTGCGTCAGCAATACGCGCAGCTTATGAGCCTGACCTCGATTCGATAGAGTCGATGCTTCGGGCAGGATTGTCTGTTTTGGTGACAGCTGAAAAGACACTCGCTCTGCAATTCTACGGAGAGCTGCGAAACCGTTTGCGAAACGGCAGCCCTGCCCTCTCTTCTGTTCTCATTAAGTCACCTCCATCAGGACAAGGAGGGTCTTTCCTCAACGGAATGGTCTCTCACCTATGGGAGCAAGTCACAGAACAACTCGCAGATCCCGTCGGTGTCGTTGTGCTACCTCACCTTGATCTGCTTGCAACCACCACAGAGTCCTCACTCGGAGGCCCCGCCCGAGAAGCGATCGCGGCCATGTCCCAAGATCCTTCCCTGCGATTTTTGGCGTTCTGTGACCCCGGACTGAAGCTCCCACAGGCTATCTCTGATCTGTTTGATGTTCACCGCGAGATCATCGGAATTCGTCGCGATGCATTGCCCTATCTCATCACGTACGAAGAAGCCCAACGATTGGGTGTGGATCAGCTCAATTTATTTCGCTTGTACAAATACGTCTCAGGACTCCACGCCATCAAATTCCGAAAGCTCATGGTTCGCTTGCTCGACTTTCCCCCCTTAATGACTCTACCTCCCGAAGAACGAGAGGGCCAAAGGGATCGAATCGAGAGAATGCTGCGAGAGATGACATTGTTGGGTGGAATGGATATCCCCAATGTTGACCTCGACAACGATATCGGAGGCTATGACGACGTCAAGAAGCAGCTCCATGAAGAGATCCTTGAGATCCTAGCCTTGCGGGAAGATCCCGAATGGGCAGGAGAGATTCAAGAACTGGAAGAGACTCTCCCCCGTGGGATCTTGTTTCATGGTCCCCCAGGAACAGGCAAGACCTATCTGGCGAAGGCCCTTGCGACCTCCCTTCAAGCTACAACATTGGTGGTGAGTGGACCAGAAATAAAATCCAAATGGGTCGGTGAATCGGAGGCGAACCTGAGGCGATTGTTTGCCCAAGCTCGCTCCGCAGCCCCTGCCTTGATCATCTTTGATGAGATCGATGCCATCGCCCCTCGTCGCGGCCTTTATGCAGGTTCAGGTGTCGAACACAGTCTTGTGAATCAGCTTCTCACGGAGATGGATGGCTTTCGCAACGATGAGCTGGTCTTTGTGGTGGGAACGACAAACCTTGTCGAGAGTGTAGATCCGGCGTTGCTACGCCCTGGACGCTTTGAGTACCACATCAACATCCCCTACCCCGACCGAAAGGCCCGACAAGAGATCATCGAGGTTTACGCCAAACGTTTTCGGTTCTCTCTTGACGAGGCAACTCTCGCCTACCTGATCGAACGCACTGGAACCTACGTTGACGCAACACGAGGTATTCGCTACTCAGGAGACCATATCTACGGTATCGCCCGCCAGCTCAAGCGGCTCCAGGCTCGACGCAAGAACCACAGCAACCCCTTCCCTGTGACCCAACGAGAAATTGATGAAGTCATGGGACCAAGCCCCTACAATATTGCGGAAAAGCAAGTGTTACGACGTCGAAAAGCCGCCTATCATGAAGCTGGACATGCCCTGACGGTTGCCCATCTACTCGAACCCCAAGCCATCCAAAAAGCGACCATCGCAGCGGAACATCCAGATGTGGAGGGCATGGTGTCCATCCATAGCTATGTATCAGAAGGTGCCACGCAGCACATCCTTCAATGCCTGATACAAATCGCATTGGCCGGTCGAGCAGCAGAACAGTTGATCTTCAAAGAGCTTGACATTGGAGCCAAGAACGACCTTGACTTCGCAACCAATATGGCTCGAATGATGGTCGAAGACCTCGGGATGAGTGAACAGTTTGGCCCCCGTGTCTATCGATTGGGAGATGGCCGTGAGGTCACCGTTGGCGGTGTCACACGTGAACGTATCGACAAGGAGATCAACCAGATCCTGCAAAAACAAAACAGTGCTGTTGAGCAACTCATGAAAGACAACAGCGATCAACTCGAACGTCTCGCCACAGCCTTACTGAAAGAAGGGGAACTGGAAAGCCCGGTGATTGCAGAGATTCTGGGAATGCCACACCCCGCCAACCAAACCTGACACCAGGTCCCCTACCCGTACGGTGTCATGAGGAACAAGCGCAGCAGCCCGTTCGTGAGAGCCAACACTGAGAACCCAAAAGCAAGAGCCAACACGGAGGAGAAGCCCATGGGTGAGATCACCCTCTCTTTTGTCTTTGACCCCAAAAACAATCGCCGTGAGCTGTGGGTCGATTACGAGTCGGAAGCTGACTGGCTACCCGCAGAGCATGAACGACGTCACAGACAGATCGTCAAACGACTGGTCGCTGAGGGAAAGCTCGATCCCGAGAACATAGACCGAATTCAAGTTCGCATCGCGGGAGAAGAGGTCGCCATCGAACAACTTCCTCTCGACCCTGTCGAGCAAGAGGACTTTACGCCGCGCCAACCCCAAGAAGGCAAAGCAGAAAAAGGATAGAGTCCAAAAGCTGATGAGAGCAGCCTGCAAGCTCTCCATCCACGTACGTTACAATCGTACTTGCCACATGTCCACCTGGGTTTTCTCGCATTTTCACTTGAAGCGTAGAACACAAAACTCAAAGAAATTTGTTTCCGACCTTCAATGAGTTATAGTTTGACTCAAAATCTCAGGATTTTACAGGGGTCCCTTTTTGTGGTCCCTGTTTTTTCCTTCAATGAGTTATAGTTTGACTCAAAACCTCAGGCTCAAGTGTGTTATAGTC
>JALTMC010000373.1 GCA_027005175.1 Myxococcales bacterium | reverse complement strand
CCAAATAAGCCTGGGACGAGCGTGGATTGAGGATCTCTAACGTGTCAATATCGATCGCAATCTCCAACGAGTTGTTGGGTGTTGCAATCATCGTTATCCCCAACTTAAGATCGATAAACATCTTGAAGATTCGGACATATCGGTCATGCACTTTGACAAAGAAAGAGACCGCAAAATCCTTCATATTCAACTTGATGGTAGAGTCGGTTTTGCCATTGACCTTCTTGCCCGTACCGTAAGTGACTGTGGGTGGCTTGTTGGGTTGGATCGCGATAATCACAGGAGCTGCATCCGGAACCAGTTTGGATAAGTTGGGAGCCAACAACGCAAAAACACCCGCGTTGAGGGAAAAACCACCCACACTGCCCAGATCGGAAGACTTCACTTTCAGGCAAAGCGCTCCTGTGTGATACACGCCCCACATGGCTTTGTCAGCGGCAGCTTTGGACAGCGCCGCTGCCATATGGTAGGAGCCACTCAAGGGTGGCATAGAGCTGGGCTTGCCTGTGGGCTCAGGACGTCGAGGCACACAGACACTGGGAGGATTGGATTCAAAACCTGCATCAAACGGCAAATTCAGTCCACCATTAACAATACGAACTGCATTTCCTGGCTGCATCAACAAACCGAGAGGTTTGGCTTTTCCCATACCTGGAAGGCCCAGACCACCCAGAAGACTGTCCAAGGGTAATTCCATCTCCACTCTCATTGTGGCCAACAGGTCCGTGTTTTTGAGCTGATCTGTGATAACACGTGTCAGTATTCTGTAGATCAGACCACGCAAAAGGGAGATACTTCCCAAACCATTGATCACACCCGTTAAACCTTTGAGAACAGCAGTACAAAGCCCGCTACCTAGCTTGATCTTGCCCCCAAAAACAGAAATACTGACATTGTTACAGCCACCCATAATGACCTTGAACTTCGTGTTGTTGCTGAAAGTAATACCATTGCTGGGTATCTTAAGATTGATCTTGCCCGTTTTGGGATCAACAGAGAATTTCATCTTAATCGAACCAGCGAGATTGTTGAGAACCATCTCGATATTCTTCAAGCCAACATTAACGCTCCCACAAGCATCACCAACGTATTTGGAGATCTTGCCCTTTCCACAGAATCCCAGACTGGGCTGTTTGCTGCGTACTCGAATCTCAGGAACCGCAAAGTCCACAGTGATACTTTGGTCTGACTCATTAAGTTTGAGCTTGATCGATTGAGTCGCGAGCTGTCCACAGGCACTGCTGCCTGCCAAGGAAGCCTGAAACCACGAAGTACTCGGTGTCCTGCCTCTACAGGATAACAGCTTCGGAAATGACAACTTCGTACTGCAGTTGCTTTTGGAAGGAGCCAAAAACTTTCCACCCGAGGTCGGTCCGTTTCCGAAAGCTTGTGTGGGAAAAACAATCCCCTTGCCGGCACAAGACAGAGATTGCCCCGCCTTTTTAAGGACTTGCTCCATAATCGGCTTAAGTTGGGCTGAGATGAAGTCTGCACCACTTTGGGTCAGGCGTGTCGCAACAGAGTTGGACGTTAATTTCCCCTTGTATTTGTAGTTGGGGTTCCCACCACAAGAAGAGGCACAACCACCACAACCAAGCCCCGAGCCACCACAACTAATCGCGAACATCGCGAACAAAACAATACCAAAGCGTAAATAGATACGATTCATCTTGCGATTGCGATTCATCCTTCAAACCTCTCAAAACAACAGTTTCATTTACAAACAAAATCGACTAACCATACCTCAATGCCCTAGAAATGTCAAACCAAGTATGGAAAAATACAAGGCTTTGGAGTGTCTTTTCAGGTTCGCTCGATGGATTCATGATGGCTGAAGGCGAAACGAAGGAAAGGACGAGTCGATGTGAGGAAGGCGCAGGCCCGACCGCCACAGGCGGTACAGCGAGTCCTGGTTCGAAGGTCCCGAACAAGCACTCTTGGTCCTGACTAGAAAGTCTGTAACCAGAGTTTCTGCTTCCACATCGAATCCTATACATCATCGATGGCTTGTGGCAATCATAGACTATCGATGTCAAAACGGCTCATCAGGTGAGCTGGATCGGTGTCAAAGCGGCTCGTAACAACGACAAACATACCATGCAACCAAAAGTCTAAGAGTTGACTCGCCCTATCTGCTGTACTTGACCAAAAATAATCACGCTTTATCAATGAGTAAGAATGATACACACAGAGGTTTGCAAAAAGAAGAGTGATATCATATCTTGGGAGGGAGTGGTATAAGCTTCATCCAAGTGTGGAAGCCGAAAATGATGCCAGAAGAAAGAAGTGACTCCTCCTGCATTCATGAAAGAATAAGATGAGTAAGAAGCAGATTCGAGAAGGAATCAATATTGTCTTGATTGGCCAGTTCAGTCCAGCGATCTTTCAACCAGCTTGGCTTGCCAGTGAGGACCTCATTCGCCAAGAGGAAGCATCATCCGCTGAAATAGCAGTCATACATCAAGACATTACAGTATTTTCAACAAACTGGTTTCACCTCGAAGTACTTCAACAAAGGGTAACCCTCTCCACAACAACAAATGGGTATTATCAACCACTGCGAGACCTTGCTATTGGAATCTTCAGCATATTAGACAGTACCCCTATTTCCATCTTTGGCTTTAATAAGCATTATCATTTTGCTTTGCAGTCCCAGGAGGAATATCTTTCCTACATGGAGCAGTTGTCACCTAGCTCGGTTCCTTGGGATGACATGCTCGAAGCTCCAAAGTTTCAGAGTGTTTCAATGCAAGGAAAGCAACCAAACAGCCACCATGAATCTCATGTTCGTATTACGGTTGAACAGTCTAATCGTGTCAGCAATGGAGTTGCGGTCTCCATCAATGAACAATTTTCTCTTCCCAAGCAAGGTGAAGTGTATGACGCAACAGCCTTCCTGCAAACGATCAGCCATACATGGAAGCCTTTTCTGCAAATGTCAAAAGACGTCACGACTCGATTTGAGGAATTGTTGAGAAGATCATGAAAGATACGGTTGTCGAAACATTAAATCTACAGTATTCAACAGACTCGCTCTCCTTGGTTTCCCATAACGAAGATCCTCTATCCACGAGCGTGAGCAGGAATAAAAACATTTGGGTTCCTCAGTTTTCACCTCTTTCAAAGGAGAGGAAAGCCTGTCACTCCAAACATGTTTTTGACAATATGGATGATAATCCAAGCTTTCAACACCTCCTTGAAGACTCGATACCCAACGAAGCGCAAAAGAGAGTGGTTTACTTGCCTAACTCAAAAATGTCGCAAAACAAAGATGTTTTCACAGAACTACAAAGCTGGGAAGGCTATATTCTTGAGATTCGAGAGAACTCCTTTGTTGCTAGGATTTCAGATCTGACTTCAAAAAAGAATCCAGATGAAGAAGTTGAAATTGAACGGGATGACATTCCAGAGTCCGATCTCCACCTTCTTGCAGAAGGTGCCATTTTTTACTGGTACATTGGGTATCTCGATCAAAAGTCTGGCACTCGGCTTAGAGCATCAATCATCCGTTTGCGCAGAGTTCCAGTGTGGAATCGTAAAGAGTGGCGACAAGCGCAAATAGAAGCTGATAAACTCATAAAAATGTTTGGTTGGGATGAAGAAAGCCGGGGCAAGAATTCGCAGAGTGTTAACAACACCTCCAAGGTTGGATGAAATAGAGGTCTCTCTCATAGGTCCAGCCTATGGGGAGTGCATCATCGTTCATGTCGGGAATGGGGAATGGATAGTTGTAGATTCTTGCCTAGATAAGGATCAAAACAAGCCAGCAGTACTACATTATTTTGATACGATTGGTGTTGACACTTCTAATGCAGTTAGGCTTGTTGTAGCAACCCACTGGCATGATGATCACATTAAAGGACTCTCCAAAATTCTTGAGGCATGTCCAAATGCAGAGTTCGTGTGCACTCCTCTCATGAGAGAACGTGATTTTCTCTCCTTTGTCATAACTGCAGGACGAAACCAACTCACCACGATAGGCTCTGGTACTCACGAATTTTATTCAATCTTGCAAATATTGAAAGACCGAGGTGTCACAAGTAGAACGACACTTACACCCAAATGGGCTATGGAGGACAGGCTATTATGGAGAAGACTCCGAAAAGAGTTTAATGTTCATATCTATTCTCTTTCTCCCTCTGATGCTTCTTTCTCTAAAGCCTTGCAAGCCATGTCAGAATGGATCAGCTCCCTCGCGACCCCCACGACGAGTAGAACGCCAAAACGACGAATTCGTTCGCCTCAACCTAAAAAAAACCCTTCTTGCCACACACAAGAAGGGTTTTATCAAAAAAAGTAGCGATGTTCTGTTAGACAGAATTCTACGATGGCTCAGGACTCTAAGAAGTCTTTGACAATGGGAGCAAACTTATCAACATCTCCCAGGAAAGCATCGTGACCGATCCGGCTTGAGACCTCTACCCAAGAGCTGCGTCCACCCACTCGAAGTATCGAATCATGGATATCGCGTTGTTCTATAATGGGAATCAGGCTGTCTTCTTTGACACCGATGGTCAGGGCTTCTGCCTGAATCTGAGCATAAGCCTCATCTTCACTATCAAAGCCACGCCGGATATCATGCAGATCCATGGACATCGACATAAACAAGTAGGAGTTGGGATCAAAGTGAAGAACCACTTTGTTTCCCTGGTGGTTGAGATAAGACTGTACATCAAAGACGATCTCACCCAACCCAGGAGCCCGCAGAGGATCTTGGTCAAAGCGATCGTTGAACTCGTCGCGACCACGGTAAAACAAAGTCCCTATTTCACGAGCCAATCGCAGACCAGCCACAGGCATAACATTGCCGTAGTTCCCGTTGTTATAGGCAGGATCAAACATGATCGCACGACGCCCGAGATGACGAACAGCCGCAGTATAGGGCCGAGTATGAGCTGTTCCAGAGATATTGATAAAACGACGCAAACGATGGGGGTACCGAACAGCCATCTCCATGACTTGCATGGCACCCATCGACCCACCAATCACAGTGTCGACGTGCTCGATACCAAGGTGATCCAGGAGTCGAATATGGACGTCGAGGATATCTCGAATGGCCACTGTGGGAAAGTCCGCCGCATAAGCCCTTTCCGTCTTGGGGTTGATCGAGGTCGGACCCGTTGTTCCGTAGCAGTTGCCCAACAAAGAGGCACATACAACAAAGTATCGATCGGTGTCGATCGC